>NZ_JBIQDQ010000005.1:112662-187130 GCF_045370965.1 Curtobacterium sp. 179-B 9B NHS | reverse complement strand
GCCGCGAGCACCGGGTCCACGAGTGCCCGCTGCCGTGACGCCGACAGGGTGTCGTACGCCGCACGGACCCCGGCCGCCCACGTCCCCGAGCCGAGCGGCCGCTCGAGCAGGTCCACGGCCTCCACCGAAGCGACGTCGAACCCGAACGACACCCCGACGTCCGACGCCCGACCGCCCGAGGCCTCGTAGAGCCGCACGACGACGTCGCCGGAGCGGTCCTCGGCGAGCTTCACGGCCTCGACGAGCACCTGGGGCGAGGACACGACGACCAGCGGCGACACGTCGGCCGACCCCGACCCCGGCACGGACCGCACCGGCAGGTTGAGCCGGTACCCGGAGTCCGCCGCGTCGAGCACGGACTCCCCGACGCGCAGCACCGTCCGGAAGACGTGGTGCCCCTGGTCGGCGTGCGGGTCCGGGAACGTCGGCGCGCGCAGCAGGGACTCCCGCACCAGCGTCGTCGTCCCGCCGTCGGCCCGGGTCGAGCGGGTGATGTCGTGCCCGTACGTGGAGTCGTTCGCCACCGCGACCCCGAAGCCGGGCTCTGCGACGTGCACCCACCGGTGCGCGGCGGTCTCGAAGCGCGCCATGTCCCACGATGTGTTCTGGTGCGTCGGCCGGTCGATGTGCCCGAACTGGATCTCGCTCGACGCGACGGACGCCCGGACGTCGAGCGGGAACGCGAGCTTGAGGAGCTTCTGCTGCTCGTGCCACTCGACCTCGGTCTCGACGTGCAGCTCCGGCTGCCCGGCGACGGCCGAGTACCGGGTGGTCACCGACGACGAGCCGAAGGGACGCGTCACGACGAGCGCATCGCCGACCACCTCGACGGAGGCCGCCGCCAGCACGGTCCCGCTGCGCTGGTAGGCGCGGTCGATGTCCCACGCCTCCCACTGGTTCGGGGTGTCGCGGAACACCGTGTACTGCGCGGCGGCAGCGCCGGGCGCGATCGCGTCGCGTCCGGTCGCGTGGTCGACGAACGACACGACGTGGCCCTCCGCGTCGACGGTCGCGGTGACGACACCGGTGTCGAGGACGAAGCGGTCACCGCTCCGGACGGGAGGCACGGCCTCCGTCTCCGACACGGCGGAACCACCCAGGGCGGTCACCCCGCCCGCTGCGACCGGCGAGGCGTTGAAGCGCACGACCGTCCCGTCATCGGCGCTGCCCCCGGTCCCGGCGGCACCCGGACCACGCGGAGCGTCGAGCGGCGCCCCACCGTCCCCGGCGAAGGCGGTCGCCGACGCCCCGACCCCGGCGAGCGCCGGCGCACCACCGCTCGCGAGCGCGGTCGTCGAGGCACCGATGAGGTCCTCGAGCACCTCCGCCACCCGGGCGTACTCGGCCTCGGCGTTCTCGTACACCCAGGCGATCGACGACCCCGGCAGGATGTCGTGGAACTGCTGCAGGAGCACGGTGTGCCAGACGGACTCGAGCTCGTCGTACGGGTACTCGGCACCGAGTCGCACGGCCGCGGTGGCCGCCCAGAGCTCGGCCTCGCGGAGCAGGTGCTCGGAGCGCCGGTTGCCCTGCTTCGTGCGGATCTGCGACGTGTAGGTGCCGCGGTGGAACTCGAGGTACATCTCCCCCGACCACACGGCGGGCTCCGGCAGGACGCGCTCGAGCTCCTCGAAGACCTGGGCGGGGGTGCCGAGGTCGACCCGCGGCGAGCCGTCGAGGTCGTGCTGGCGCCGTGCTGCCGCGACCATCTCGCGGGTGGGTCCGCCACCGCCGTCGCCGAACCCGTAGAGCAGCATCGACGTGTTCGCGACGCCGCGCTCCTTGTTCCCGCGCTCGCCGCGGTGCAGGTCGGCCGCCGAGACGTCCGAGTTGTAGGTGTCCGCCGGGGGCAGGTGCGTCAGGACGCGCGAGCCGTCGATGCCCTCCCAGTGGAAGGACGTGTGCGGGATGACGTTCGTCTCGTTCCACGAGGGCTTCTGCGTGACGAACCACTTCGACCCGGCGGCGCGGACGATCTGCGGCAGGGCTCCGGTGTAGCCGAACGAGTCGGGCAGCCAGGCCTCGGGGGTGTCGATGCCGAACTCCTCGAGGAAGAGCCGCTTGCCCGCGACGAACTGGCGGGCCAGGGCCTCACCGCCGGGCAGGTTCGTGTCCGACTCGACCCACATGCCCCCGACCGGGATCCACCGCCCCTCGGCGACGCGCTGCTTGAGGCGCGCCCAGATCGACGGGTAGCCGTCACGGATCCAGGCGTACTGCTGCGCCGACGAGCAGGCGAAGGTGAAGTCGGGGTCCTGGTCCATCAGGTCGAGCACGTTCGAGAACGTGCGCGCGCATTTGCGGATCGTCTCGCGGACGGGCCAGAGCCAGGCGGAGTCGATGTGGGCGTGCCCGACGGCGACGGCGCGCCCGGCGGACCCGGCCGCCCCCACGGCGAGCAGCGGCGCGAGCACCTCGCGGGTCGCGGCAGCGCTGCCGGCGACGTCGTCGGGGTCGAGGGCGTCCGCCGCACGTTCGAGCCCGCGCAGGATGTCCGCGCCCCGGGTGCCGTCGGTCGGCAGCTCGGCCATGAGTCCGCGGAGCACCCAGACGTCCTGCTGCAGCTCCCACACGGTGTCGTCCCGCTCGACGAGCTCCAGCGCGCGCAGGCGGTAGATCGGCTCGGTGCCGGCGGTGGTCTTCGAGCCGAGCGGGGTCGCCCCCTGGAAGTCGTCGCCGCCGATGTCCGGGTTCGCGGCGGCCTCGACGTAGACCTCGAACGTGCCGCCGGGGCGGACCTCGACGGGCACGGTGTCGTTCCGCGGTTCGATGCCCTTGATCGTGGAGCCGTCGGTGCGCCAGGCGAGCCCCTCGGCCTGGAACCCGGGCTGCCGCTTCGAGAAGCCGAGGTCCACCCGGAGCTCGACGGTGGTGCCGGGGTCGACGCCGAAGTCGTCCGGCACGGTGCCGCGGACGCGGAACCAGGTGGTCCCCCACGGCCGCGCTCCCCAGGCGTCACCGACGCGGAACGGCGTGTACTCGGCTGCGACGGCCTCGGCGAACGGCACCGGTTCGTCCGGTACCTGCCAGGCGTCGACGGTGACCGGCGCCGAGCGACGGTGCACGGCGGGGTCGATGCGGTCCCGGACGAGACGGGCGATCCGAGCTTCGACGAGGGGTTCGTCGTGGTGCATGGAGGTGGTTCCTTTCCAGCAGGGACGGTCGGGCGTGGTGCCCGGCGAGCGTGGGGCGCGGTCAGCCCTTGATGCCGCCGGCGAGGGCGTTGCCCCCACCGAGGCCGCGGGACACGAGCACGTAGAGGGCGATGACCGGCACGGAGTACACGATCGAGAACGCGGCGAGCTGCCCGTAGGCGACGGCCCCGTTCTGCCCGAAGAAGTTGAAGATGCTCACCGCGGCGGGCACCTTGTCGGGCGAGAGCAGCAGGACGAAGGGGACGAAGAAGTTCCCCCACGCCTGGATGAACACGAAGATGAACACGACGGCGATCCCCGGACGCATGAGCGGCACGACGATGCGCGTCAGCGTGGTGAACATCGAGGCGCCGTCCGTCCACGCCGCTTCCTCGAGCGAGATCGGCACCGAGTCCATGAAGTTCTTCGCCATCCAGATCGCCATCGGCAGGCTCGTGGCGGCGAGGAAGAAGATGCAGCCGTAGATGTTGTCGATGAGGTTGAGCGACACGAACAGCGCGTAGACGGGCACCATCATCGCGGTGATGGGCAGGCCGGTGCCGAACAGGATGCTGTACAGGAACGGCTTGTTGACCCGCATCTTGTACCGGGACAGCGGGTACGCGGCGAGGAGCGCCGCGACGACCGTCACCACCGCGGTGCCGCCGGAGAGCAGCAGGCTGTTCGCGAGCGGGATGAACGACAGCTCCGGGGTGAGCACCTGGGTGAAGTTGTCGAGCGTGAACTGCGACGGGATCTTCACGGACAGCGAGGCCTGGGCGTCGACGGAGGCGAGCACGAGCCAGAGCAGCGGCACCGCGAAGCACACGGCGATGACGAGCAGGACGATGTTCGACACCCAGCGGAGGGTGCGCCCCCGCGGAGAGGTCATGTGCAGGGCGCCCGGCGCGGTGACGGACCGGGTGGTGTCGGACACGGGACGGTCAGCGGTGAGGGCCATGGTCAGTCCACCTCCGGCTTCAGTGCCTTGATGT
Organism: Curtobacterium sp. 179-B 9B NHS; assembly: GCF_045370965.1. Taxonomy (NCBI): domain Bacteria; kingdom Bacillati; phylum Actinomycetota; class Actinomycetes; order Micrococcales; family Microbacteriaceae; genus Curtobacterium; species Curtobacterium sp. 179-B 9B NHS. The sequence goes on along the minus strand of NZ_JBIQDQ010000005.1, from coordinate 183,001 downwards.
AGATGATCGAGAAGACCGCCCCCACCACGAGCAGGATGGTCGCGATCGCGGTCCCGAAGCCGAGCTGCGAGAACTGGAACGCCTCCTGGTACGCCAGGATCGGCAGGGTCGACGAGTTGGTGCCGGGTCCGCCGCCCGTCATCACGAAGATGAGGGTGAAGACCGACAGCGTCTGCAGTGTCGTGAGCATGAGGTTCGTCGAGATGGACCGACGGATCACCGGCAGCGTGATGTAGACGAGGCGCTGCCAGCCGGTGGCGCCGTCGACCTCGGCGGACTCGGTGATCTCCTCGGGGACCTCCTGCACGGCCGCCGAGTAGACGAGCATCGAGAACGCGGTACCGCGCCAGACGTTCGCCAGGATGACCGCGATCATCGGGTACGTGTAGAGCCAGTTCGGCCCGCTGATCCCGATGGAGGCGAGGAACGAGTTGAGCGTGCCCTCGTCGTGGAAGAAGGCGTACGCGGCGAACGAGGCGACGATCTCCGGCAGGACCCATGCCGCGACGACGAACGTGCCGACGACCGCGCGGACGACCTTGTTCGCGCTGCGCATGAGGAGCGCGAGACCGAGACCGAGCACGTTCTGCCCGACGACGGCGGATGCGAGCAGGAACACGATCGTCAGGACGACGGACTTCGGGAAGTCCGGGTCCTGGAACAGCTCGACGTAGTTCTGGAACCCGACGAACTGCTGGTTCGCGGCGTCGACGCCGGTCAGGGCCGCGTTGGTGAACGACCCGTAGAACGACGAGATGACCGGCCCGAGCAGGAAGATGACGAGGAGGACCACGGCGGGCAGGAGCGGGACGACCCGCGTCGCGTTCCGGAGGGGCCGCCGATTGCGCGGCACGGGTGGTTCGGTGCGCTTCGGCGCGCCGGGTGCCGACAGCGTCGGCGCGAGAGGGGTGCTGGACACGTGGATGCCTTCCGGGTGCGGAGGGGTTCCGAAGGTGGGGTGGGTCGGACGGGAGGCGCGGTGCAGGGGTGATCCGCGCCTCCCGTCCGTCAGACGGTCACGTCACTGACCGGCAGCGACGGTGCCGTCCTTGCCGACGACGCCCTCGACGGCCTTGTCGTAGACGGCTGCGGCCTCGGACGGCGACTGCTGGCCGGTCATGACGGACTCCATCGCGACCTGGATGGCGTTCGACACCTGCGCGTACTCGCTCGTCGCCGGGCGGAAGTTGGTGTGCTCCACCAAGCCGGAGAAGAACTCGAACGTGGGGTTGGCGCCGGTGTACTCCGGGTCCTCGGCGACGTCCTTGCGGACGGCGATCTGGCTGTTCTCGGCGTCGTACTTGATGGAGCCGTCCTTGTCGAGGAACATCGTGATGAAGTCGAACGCGGCCTGCGGGTCCTTCGACTTCGCACCGACCGAGAGCGTCCACCCGCCGGACATCGAGTTGTACCCGGGCTCCTGGCCGTTCTGGGTCGGGAAGGGCGCCTGCCCCATCACGTCGTTCCACTCCTTCCACGGAGCGGTGCCCGTCTCGAGCCACGTGCCCGACTGCCACGAGCCGTCGAGGTCGATGGCGAGCTTGCCCTCGGGCAGCCACGTCTGCGTGATCGTGGTGCCGATGTTCGTGTCGAGCGCCTGCTGCGGGGTGGGGCCGAGGTCGCCCTGGTAGACGTCCTCGATGAACTGCAGCGAGTCCTCGAACTGCTTCGACCCGACGACCCACTTGCCGTCCTGGTAGAGCGTGTTGCCGTCACCGTCCGCGCCGTAGAGCAGCATCTCGAAGCCCTGCATGGTCGAGGCCTCGCCCTGTGCCTTGCCGGAGTAGATGTTGAACGGGATGACGTCCGGGTCCTGCTCCTTGATGGTCTTCGCCGCTGCGAGCACGTCGTCCCAGGTCTTCGGCTCCCACGGGACCGGCAGGCCGACCTTCTCGAAGATGTCCTTGTTGTACCAGAGCGCGCGGGTGTCGGTGCCCATCGGGACGCCGTAGATCTTGCCGTCCTCGCCCTCGCCGGCCTGCTTGGCGTTGTCGTAGAACTGGTCCCACTCGTCCCACTTCTCCGTGTACTGGTCGATCGGCAGCAGGTACCCGGCGTCGGCGTCCGCCTTGATGCGGAAGGTGTCCTCGTAGATGACGTCGGGGGCGGTCGCGGGGGCGCGGTTCATGAGGGCGAGCTTCGTGGCGTAGTCGTCCTCCTGCGCCTGGATCGGGACGAGCTCGACCTTCTTGCCGGGGTTGGCCTTCTCGTACTCCTGCTTGACGACCTTCATCTGGGCGTCGAGCTGCTGGAAGGCACCGAACTTCTGGTAGGCGATCTTGATCGTGTCGCTCGAGGCAGAGCCCGAGCTGGAACAACCCGCCAGCCCGACCGCGGCTGCTGCCACGGCTGCGAGTCCGGCGATGATTCGGGTGCGGCGTTTCATCGGTGCTCCTTTGCACGGGATGTCCGCGGGCTCCGTCACCCGCGCGCAGGATTAGTACAACGGATGGACTTATTCGTGTCAAGCACTTTCCGTCACGGGTCGGCAACGGCCCCCCGGGCGCGGGGTGGTCCCGTGCGCGCCGGGGCCCGCGGCGTCCGCGCGGGCTCGAAGCTGTCGCGCGTGCCCGGTCGGAACGGGCGTACCTGGTCGGAACGGGCGTACCTGGTCTGCCGGAACGACCAGGTACGCCCGGAAGCGCCAGGCATCGCGGGCGTCAGGGGAAGGAACGGGCGCCCGAGCATCGCGGGCGTCAGGGGGAGGAACGGGCGCCCGGCGTCGCGCGCGGGCGGTGCCGCCGGGTCAGGCGATGGGGGTGGCGCCCCCGGTCACCGTGATGCCGCCGGACTCGGGCACGTCGACGAGCAGCACGCTCGGACGCCCGACGTGTCGACCCTGCCGGATCACCACGCGTGCCCCGGGCGACACCGCGCCGACCGCGCGCAGGTACGCACCGGTCGAAGCCGCCGCCGAGCCCGTCGCCGGGTCCTCGGTGATCCGGCCGGCGGGGAAGAGGTTCCGCGCCTCGAACTCGAGCGGACCCGTCCGGTGCAGGACGGTGACGGTGCCCTCCCACCCGTACTCCCGCTTGAGTGCGGCGAGCGCGGCGGGGTCGAAGCGGAACTGGTGGAAGAGCTCCACGTCGGCGAGCACGACCACGGGGTGCCGGTTGCCGGCGGAGGACTCGAGCACGGGGAACCCCTCGGCGACGTCACCGTCGACGAGCCCGAGCACGGCGGCGAGCCGCTCCCACCGTGCGGGATCGATCGGACGGGTCGACGGCTCGACGCTCGTCATCGCGACCTGGACACTGCCGTCGGGTGCGGTCGTGGCGTCGACCGCGATGTCCCCCGCGGCCGTCGAGAAGACCCGTGCCCCGGTCCCCTCGCGCTCGGCGAGCACGACGGCGGTGGCGACGGTGGCGTGTCCGCAGAAGGGGACCTCGGCGGCCGGCGAGAAGTAGCGCACCCGGGCGCCGTCCGGCGTCCGCGCGACCACGAAGGCGGTCTCCGGGTACGCCACCTCCTGCGCGACCGCGAGCATCTCGTCGTCGGTCATCCCCTCGGCGTCGAGCACGATCCCCGCGGGGTTGCCGCCCCCTGGCTCGGCGGCGAAGGCGGTGTAGCGGAGGACCTCGGAGCGCATCCCCCGACGCTACCGCGGAGGCACCGACGCCGTCGCGGTGCTGGGACGCCATCGCGGAGGCACCGACGCCCCCGCGCGGGACACCGACGCCCCCGCCGTCCGGTGGGACGACGGGGGCGTCGGTCGGGTCGTGCAGCGTCAGGCCGGCGAGCCGACCGTCCGACGACGGCGCGCCACGAGGACACCCGCACCGGCTGCCAGGAGCAGGAGCGCCGCGGCGATCCCACCGCCCAGCTCGGCACCGGTGAACGCGAGCGACCCCGTCGCGGGGTCGATCGTGATCCCGGTCCACCCGAGCACCGTGCCGTCGAACGCGGCCACCGCGATGCGGTGCTGCCCTGCCGGGACGTCGGTGGGGACGGCCACCGTCACCGTGCCGTCCGCGGCGACGACCGGCGTCCCGAGGAGTCGTGGCTCGGAGAACAGCCAGACCGCGACGCGCTCCCCGGCGTACCGCGTCCCGACGTCGATCGTCAGCGAGCTGCCCGCACGGACGTTCGACGGCGCGGAGACCGAGCCACGGTTCCCGTCGACGAGCGCCGAGACGCCCGGCGCGACCGGAGCCGCGGGCGCCGCCGGCCCCGGAGCCGTCGGGCCAGGAGTCGTCGGGCCAGGAGTCGTCGGGCCAGGAGTCGTCGGGACCGGGGCCGGGCTGCTGCCACCCGCGCCCGGAGCCGGGGTGCTGCCGCCGCCGTCACCCGGCGCGGGCGTCTCCCCGCCACCGGGCGCAGGCGCCTGCCCGTCACCCGGCGCAGGCGCCTCCCCGTCACCCGGCGCAGGAATCCCGCCATCGCCGTCACCCGGCTCCTCCACCGCGTCGCACGGGTACGTCCCGGTGCGCAGCGAAGCGCCGTTCGTGTCGTTGTCGTCGGCGTAGAAGGTCGCCCGAGCACCGTCCACGCAGCGCCCCGAGATCGCGAAGCCCTCGTTGGCGAGCGTCCGGTCGGCGTTCGCCGGGGCCTCGTACAGCGTCGCGAGCGTGAACGCCCCGTCCTGCACGTCGAACAGCGCGGTGCGGCCGGAGCACGCCTCGTCGCACACGACCCAGAGCGCGTCGAGCGTCGGGTCGAACTGCACCTCGGCCACGAGCGAGAACGGCGCCGCGATCGTGGCCACGCGCTGGGACGAGCCGTCGTCCATCAGCGCGTAGGCGTACACGCTCGCCGTGCCCTCGACGCCGACGAGGAAGAGTCCCTCGCCGTGCCCCGGGTACGCGGCGGGCGCGTAGGTCGCACCGGTGTGCTGGTCGACGAACCCGCGGGACGTCAGCCACGCGTCGGGCACCCAGGTCACGCCCTCGAGCCCGGCGTTCGCGCCCAGGCCCGGGAAGTCCGCGGCGAGGTCCCACTCGTCCGTGGCGCGCAGGACCGACTCGGAGCCGTCCGTGGTCGCGAAGCGCAGCACGGCGGGGCGGCTCACCTTCGACACGTCGTTGTCGCGCTCGGTCGACACGTACACCGCGCCGGGGTCGTCGGCCGTGACGGTGACGCCCTCGGCGTCGGGCGTCCCGGTGCCGTCGGCGTACCGCAGGTCGACGCCCGCGGTGTTCGTCGGCGCCCAGCCGCCCCGGCCGTCCGGGACGAGGTGGTAAAGCAGCCCGTCCCCGTTCTGCACGGCCCAGAGCTGCCCGTCCTGCGAGGAGGCGGAGGACGTCCAGTCGAGGCCGCTCAGGTCACCGGTGAAGGTGTCCTCGGCGTCCAGGACGGTCTCGTCCGGGCCGCCGGGCCACGCCTCGGCGGTGACGACGCCGGCGAAGCGGTTCGTCGAGCCCTTCGTCGGCTCGGCCGTCTCGGCGAACGCGCCGGTGCCGTCGGGGTTCCGGCCGTACGTGGTCGCGGCGTGCGCGGTCCACGAGTACTCGTCGACCAGGACGCCGCGGGCGTCCGAGAGCCGCACACGGTCGGCCTTCCCGAGCCCGAAGCCGAACCCGGCCCCGGCCCCGGTCCCGGTCCCGGTCCCGGCCCCCGGAGCGGTACCGGAGTCCGCACCGGCCTGCGCCTCGTCGAGCACGGTGAACCCGCCCGGCGCGACGGTGGTGCCGGCGGGGACCGTCCAGGCGTGGTCGTCCTCGCTGTCCCGCAGCACGTACCCGCCGAGGTCGACCGTGGTCGTCCCGACGTTCGTCAGCTCCACCCAGTCACCCGGGGTGCCGCCCTGCGACTCGACCTCGTTGATGCGGACGGGCGACGAGCAGTCGTTCGGTCCGCCCTTCGTCGACGCGGTCGTGTCCACGAGCGTGCCGGAGCCGTCCGGGCAGCTGCCGTACGTCACGGCGGCGTGCGTCGTCCACGCGTACCGCAGCGTCAGCGTGCCGGAGGCGTCGTACAGCCGCACCGAGTCGGCACCGCCGAGCCCGAAGTCGAAGCCCGACCGGGTGGTGGTCTCCTGGTCGACGACGAGGTACCCGCCGGCGGCGATCGTCGAGCCCTGCGGCAGCGTGTACGCCGTGTGCGACGAGTCGGAGTCGAGGAAGCGCCAGCCGCTCAGGTCGATCGCGGCGGACGAGGTGTTCACCAGCTCGACCCAGTCGGTGTCGTCGGCGTTCGACTCCACCTCGTTGATCGCGAGCCCGGTGGCGGGGCCGGTGGTGACGCGGGCGCCGACGGTCGGGTCGTCGTCACCGACCGCGGCGACGGCGGGGGTCGCGGTCAGCACGCCGGCGGCGAGGGCGATGCCCGTCGCGAGGCCGGCACCGAGCCGCAGGGCGGGGGTGTGCATGCAGGGTCCTTCTCGGGGAGGTCAGGGGGACCTGCACGACTGTTCAGCATCCCGGCGTCCGGCCGGTGGCTGCCGGGTGAACGACCGGTGCCGCGTCCTCCCAGCAGGCGTCAGGAGGATGGGAGCGACCACGCGAGCGCGTTCGGTCGGAGAGGGAACCGTGACGGACGACACCAGCAACACCGCACTGCAGTCGATGATCGAGCGTGCCGGGCAGATCACCGCCGAGGAGGCCGAGGCGCTCGACGTCGTCTGGAAGGCCGACGAGCAGATCGTGGTGCCGGAGGCGAGCGCCTCGCTCGCGATCCAGGGCGGCGCCGACGGCCGGATGGTGACGAACGCCGACCTGCTGGCCGCGTGGAAGCACGCACTCGACGCCGCCGGCGAGGCCGGTCGCGTCGACGAGATCGAGGCGGCGCAGGAGGCCGGCAAGGCCGTCAAGCACGGCGGTGCACACCTCCGCGACCGCGCCGGGGCCGAGGAAGCGGTCCGCTCGGCGGTCCTCGCCACCGGCGTCCGCGACCTCCTGACGGACGAGGAGTACGACACGCTGACGGCGGCGTGGCGGAGGGTGCTCGGCGCGGCCTGACGGGACGTCGTCGGACGGGAGGCGCGGGGCGGACCGTCACCGCGCCTCCCGGTCGACGGACGACCGGACGGGAGGCGCGGGGCGGGCACGACCGGGGCCTCCCGTCCGGCACGCGGTCACCGGCGGGTCGTCGGCCAGCCGCTCCTGTCGACCCGCGTCGACGGGTCAGCGGCGGATGAGCAGCGCGCTCGCGCGCGGTGACAGCGCCGCGTCGAGCACGAGGCACGCGGCGCCGACGGCCGCCACGTCCGCACCCCGCCCGCTGTCCACGACCGCGATCGGGTGCTTCGGGACGAGCAGCGGCGACCCCGTGATCGCGGCCCGCGCCGCCGGCAGGGCGACCGGGGCGATGCGCGACCAGAACGGTCCACCGAAGACCACGCGGTCGACGTCGAGCAGGTTGACGATGACCACGACGGCCCGGCCCATGACGGTGCCGGCGTCGGCCGCGAGTCCCGAGGCGACCTCGTCGCCGGACGCGATCGCCTCGCCGAGGGAGTCCCAGGCCCGCTGCACGGCGGTGACGTCGTCCGCCCGAGCAGCGCCGGGCAGCCGGAGCCCGCGGTCCCGCGCGACCTCGACCAGCCGTGCCGGGGCGACCGCGGCCCCGACCTCACCCCGCGGACCGGAGCCGTCGGGGGTCCCCGCGAGCGCCCCCTGGTCGACCATGATGTGCCCGGCGTCGCCCGCGTTCGAGCCGGTACCGCGGACGGGTTCGTGGTCGACGACGAGCCCGACGCCGAAGCCCGTCCCGAAGTAGACGAAGGCGAAGTTCCGCGCCGAGGACTCCCCCGCCAGGAACATCTCGCCGACGACCGCCGCGGTGACGTCCTTCTCGAGCAGCACCGGGAAGCCGGTCGCCTCGGCGAGGGCGTCGCGCAGCGGCACGTCCCGCCAGCGGGGCAGGAACGGCGGGTCGAGCACGACGCCGGCGTCGACGTCGATCGGCCCGGGGCTCGCGATGCCGACGCCGAGCACGCTCTCCGCCGCGACACCGGCGTCCGCGACGAGGCCGTCGACGGCGGTCGCGATGGTCCGGACGACCTCGGCGGGGTCGTCCGCGGAGGGCGTCGACGTGGTGGTCTCGGCGACCACGCTGCCGGCGAGGTCGAGGAGCACGTACGTCACGACCGCGGGGTCGACGTGCACACCGACCGCGTACCGACTCGTCGCCTCGAGCCGCAGGATCGTCCGGGGCTTCCCACGGCCGGCGACCACGGTGCCGGACTCGACGATCATGCCGGCCTCGATCAGGAAGCGCGTGACGTTCGACACCGTCTGGGCGCTCAGGCCCGTGCTCCCGGCGAGCTCCACACGGCTCAGCCCGTCGGGCGAGCGGCGGACGGCGTCGAGCACGACGGTGCGGTTGAAGCCGCCGATCGACGGCAGGTTCGCCCCGCGCCGATGCTCCGCCATGCCGCGACCCTACCGCCGCCCGTGCGCACGCAACGGTGCTGCAACGCTTCGCACGTCGTCCTGGCACCCGGACGGGGTGCACCGCTACCCTGAGCGGCATGACGGACCTCCGCCTCGAAGCCCTCTCCGCGTCGACCGCCGCCGCGGCCAACTCGCTGACGCTCAAGCCCGGGCAGGAGCAGTTCGTCCAGCCGACGACGTACGGCGTCGCCGAGTCCGACGTGAAGCCGAGCTCGGCGTGGACCCGCGTGGTGCTCGACGGTGACCGCGTGGTCGGGATGATCATCGGCACCTTCGACGAGGACAACAACGAGGAAGAGCTCCGCAGCGCGATCTGGCGCGTCAACGTCGCCGCCGACGCGCAGGGCCGCGGTGTCGGCCGCTTCGCGGTGCACGGTCTCGCGGACGAGGCCCGGAGCCGCGGGTTCGAGCGGATCACGGTCGTGTACGAGCCGGGCGGCCACGGCGGCCCCGAGGCGTTCTTCCGCGCCCTCGGGTTCGAGGTCGTGCGTGAGACGCAGTACGGCGACCACTACGCCGTCCTCGCGCTCTGACCGGGCGTGGACAGAGCCGAGTCCGGACCCGAGCCGGACTCCGGGGCCGAGCCGGACTTCGGGGCCGCCGTCGCCGAGGTGGTCCGGCTGATCCCGGCGGGACACGTCATGACGTACGGCGACGTCGCCGCCGTCCTCGGGTCGCGGGCCGCTCGCGCCGTCGGCACGGTGATGGCCCGCGAGGGCGCCGACCTGCCGTGGTGGCGCGTGGTGCGCGCCGGCGGCCTGCCGCCCGTCCGGCACGAGGCGCGGGCCCTCGAGCACTACCGTGCCGAGGGCACGCCGCTCGTGGAGCGGTCGTCGGCGTCGTCGGCGTCGTCGGGCTCGTCGGCCTGGAGGATCGACGTGCGTCGGGCGCGCTGGTCACCCGCCACGGACGCCGACGACCCGTTCTGAGCGCTCAGTCGAAGCGCGAGCCCTTCGGGTTCGGCGGCAGCAGGAACATCACCAGCAGCACGAGCGAGCCGATGCCGACGACCACGTGCAGGAACTGCCAGAAGCCGGACAGGTTCGCGTCGTGCAGCCGACGGGCACCGAGGGCGAGCGACCCGATCAGTGTGGCCAGGCCCCAGAGCACGAACAGGTACGAGCCGACCGGGTTCTCGAGCACCGGGGTCCCGGGCGTGAACACCTGCGGGACGAGCTGGAGCACGAGCCCGATCACGGACGACGTCAGCCACCACCACCAGGCCTCGGAGCGGGAGGCCCGTCCGGTGAACACGGTGTACTTCCGCCAGAACCGTCGGACCGCCTCGGCGAAGGGTGCCCCGTAGAAGGGGTCGCGCAGGGCGACGCCGCCGGGCTGCACGCTGTCGTTGCTCATGGAGTCAGCAAACCACGTGCAGCCCGGTCCGTCAGACGAGCGAGTCCCGCCAGGCGGCGTGCAGCTGGGCGAACCGCCCGGTCCCCGCGATCAGGTCGTCCGGCGTGCCGTCCTCGACGATCCGCCCGTACTCCATCACGAGCACCCGGTGGGCGATCGCGACGGTCGACAGGCGGTGCGCGATGATCACGGCGGTGCGGTCCGCGAGCAGGGTCTCGAGGCCCTCCTGCACGAGCCGCTCGGACGGGATGTCCAGCGACGCCGTGGCCTCGTCGAGGATGAGCACCTTCGGGTCGGCGATGAACGCCCGGGCGAACGACAGGAGCTGCCGCTGCCCGGCCGACACCCGGCCACCGCGCTTGTTCACGTCGGTGTCGTACCCGTCGGGCAGGGCCTCGATGAACGCGTCCGCCCCGACCGCCTCCGCCGCGCGCACGATCTCGTCCCGCGTCGCCCCGGGCTTGCCGAGCGCGATGTTGTCCGCGACGGAGCCGGAGAACAGGTACGCCTCCTGCGTGACCATGACGATCGCGCGGCGCATGTCCTTCGGGTCGATGTCCCGCAGGTCCACGCCGTCGAGCCGCACGGAACCCTTCGACGGGTCGTAGAACCGCGCCATGAGCTTCGCGAGCGTCGACTTCCCGGCACCGGTCGACCCGACGAGCGCGATGGTCTGCCCCGCCGGGATGTGCAGGTCGAACTCGGGGAGCACGACCTTCTCGGCGTTGTAGGCGAACTCGACGTCGTCGAAGTCCATCGCGCCGGTGGCGTCCGGCAGCCGCACGGGCTTCGCGGGGTCGGGCACCGACGGGCGTTCCTCGAGGACGCCGGAGATCTTCTCCATCGCCGCCGAGGCCGACTGGTACCCGTTGTAGAACATCGCGAGCTCCTGCGCCGGGTCGAAGAACCGCTTGGCGTACAGCGCGACCGCGAGCAGCGCGCCGACCTCGAGCGAGCCCCCCACGATCCGGAAGCCGCCGACGATGACGACGGCCGCGAGCGTGGCGTTGCCGATGAGGACGAGCACCGGGTCGAAGGTCCCGAACAGGTTGAACACCTTCGTGTTCGCCACCCGGTAGTCCTCGACGTAGCCGCCGTACTCGTCGCGGTTGCGGGACTCCTTCCGGAACGCCTGCACCGCCCGGATGCCGGTCATGGTCTCGACGAAGTGCACGATGACGCGCGCCGAGGTCACACGGGTGGCCCGGAACAGGGTCTGCGAGTTCGTCTGGAACCAGCGGATCAGGAACCACAGCGGCACGAGCGACACCGCGAGCACGAGCCCGGAGGTCGGGTCGAGCAGCACGAGCGCGATGCCCGTGAACACCATGTAGAGCACGCCCTGGATGAGCTGGTTCAGGCCGGAGTCGAGCAGTTCGCGGATCGAGTCCAGGTCGCTCGTCTGGCGGGAGATGATCCGGCCGGACGTGTACGTCTCGTGGAACTCGAGCGACAGCCGCTGGGTGTGCAGGAACACGCGCTTCCGCAGGTCGAACAGGATCGCCTGGCTGATCCGCGCCGCGAGCACGGTGTACCAGGCGGTGAGGACCGCGCCGAGCACCGCGACGACGATGTACGTCGCCACGACGCCGAACGCCGGTACCCAGTCGTTCTGGTCCATCACCCGGGGCAGGGCGTTGTCGATGCCCCACGCGATGAGCGCGGGACCCGCGACGGTGCCCGCGGTGGAGACCACCACGACGACGCCGAGCAGCACGAGGCGTGCCTTCAGCGGAGCCGCGAGCGACCCGAGCAGGGCGAGGGAGCGACGCCGCAGGCGCTTGCTCTCCGCCTTGCTGAAGTCCTCGCGCTCCTCGCCGCGCACGCCGAGCGTGGTGACCGCGGCGGTGACGGGGCCGGCCGCCTTCGTGTCCGCGACGTCGTCGAGGACGGGATCGGGGCCTCCCGGCCCGGCTGCCGTGTCCACGGGCGGTACCTGGTCCTGCTGGCTCATGCCATCGCCTCCTCTCGGGCGGGTGCGTCGTCCTCGTCGAGCGAGGAGATGACGTAGCGGTAGTGCTCGTTGGTGGCCATCAGCTCCGAGTGGGTGCCGACGGCGGTGATGCGTCCGCCCTCCATGAGCGCCACCCGGTCGGCGAGCGTCACGGTCGAGGGGCGGTGGGCGACGATGAGCGACGTGGTGTCGGCCAGCACGCGGCGGAGCCCGGCCTCGACCCGCGCCTCGGTGTCGACGTCGAGCGCCGACAGCGGGTCGTCGAGCACCAGGACCGACGGCCGCGCGGCGATCGCGCGGGCGAGCGCCAGACGCTGCCGCTGGCCGCCGGAAAGCGACAGCCCTTCCTCGCCGACGCGGGTGTCGACGCCCTCGGGCAGGTCGTCGACGAAGGACGCCTGCGCGATGTCGAGCGCCTCGCGCATGATGCGCTCGGCCTCGTCGCCGGACAGGTCCGGGCGACCGAGCAGCACGTTGTCGCGGACGCTCGTCGAGAACAGCGTGGCGTCCTCGAAGGCGACACCGACGTGCCGACGGAGGTCCGCGCGGGTGAGGTCGCGGACGTCGACGCCGTCGATCGTGATCGAGCCGCCGGTCACGTCGTACAGCCGCGGCACCAGGGACAGCAGCGTCGTCTTGCCGCTGCCGGTCAGGCCGACGAGCGCCATGGTCTCGCCCGGGTGCAGCTGCAGCTCGACGCCGTCCACCAGGTCCGGGTACTCGTCCGTCGCGTCCTGGTACCGGAAGTGCACGGCGTTGAACGACAGTGCACCGTGCGGCTCGTCGATGGTCCTCGGTGACGCCGGGTCCTGGATCGTGTTCTCGGAGTCCATGACCTCGAAGAACCGGTCGACCGCGGTCCGGGTGTCGAACGTCATCGACAGGAAGAACCCGATCGACTCGATCGGGAACCGCAGCACGGTCGCCGTCGCGAAGAACGCGAACAGCTGTCCGACCGTCAGCTCGCCCTGCGACGCCAGCCAGATGCCGGCGAGCAGGCACAGCGCGAACGCGACGTCCGGCACGAGCAGCAGCCACAGCCAGATGCTCGCGATGGCCTTCGCCTTCTCGATCTCGGTGCCGCGGAGCGCCTCGGCCTGCTCACTGAACTCGTCGAGCTTGAAGCGACCGCGGCCGAACGCCTTGAGCACGCGGATGCCGTGCACCGACTGCTCGACGCTCGTGGCGAGGTCGCCGACCTGGTCCTGGCTGCGCCGCGCGACGACGGAGTACTTCCGCTCGAACAGCAGGCCGTTGATCCACAGCGGGATCGACGCCACGAGGAAGATCAGTCCGAGCAGCCACCCGAAGGTGAACAGCACGACGAAGCCGACGGCGATCGTGACGATGTTCACCACGAGCAGCACGACGCCGAACGCCAGCCATCGGCGGATGAGCGACAGGTCGGACACCGAACGGGACAGCAGCTGCCCGGACTCCCAGCGGTCGTGGAAGGCCACCGGCAGGTCCTGGAGCTTGGCGTAGAGCGCGTTGCGCATGCTCGTCTCGATGCGCGTCGACGGGCGCATCACGAGCCGTCGGCGGGATGCGATGAAGAAGGCCTCGAGGGCGCCGAGTGCGAGCACGCCGAGTCCGGCGGGCCAGATGAGCGCGGCGTCGCGCGAGGACAGCGGTCCGTCGACGAGCCACTGGAGCACGTACGGGATCACCAGGGCGACGAGCGAGGCGCCCATCGCCGCGGCCATGCCGCCGAACAGTCGCCAGCGGTACGGCCTGACGTAGGGCCAGATGCGCCCGATGGCGCGCAGGGTCGAGGGGCGGTCGGTGGAGGGGGTCGCCTGGTCGGGCGTTGTGGACATGCGGTTGCGTCCTCGTGCGTCGTGCGGCGTCCGCTCGGTCGGGTCGTCCGGCCCGCCGACGGGTCGCGTCGGTGGGTGGCGGTCCGGCCGGGAGGCGCGGCGTGGCAGTGCGGTGGTCGTCGGCCGGGCGCGTGGTCGCGCGCCGTCGCCGCCACTCGCGTGACGTCGACCGGGCCGGAGGGCACCGGGGACACGGGTCCCCGGGTTCTCAGCAGGTGGTCCGCGCTCGCCGACGGTGTCGTCGGGCGCGAGGCCGTGGGAGGGGCCTGGCTAGACGGCGGCCGCGCCCGGGTACCGGAGCGGCGGTGCCGTCCGGGTCCGGGGTCGCGGGGCGGGAGTGGTCCCCACGAGGGACACGAGACCCGTCCGGGCAGCCGTCGCCACTGTTCCGGTCGTCGCGTCCATCGTCACTCCAGTCGTCGTCTTCGTCACCGTTGTGTCCGCGGGCACGGCCGATCCGGTTGCGATCGTCCGGTGCGGTGCGGAGCCTTACAGACTATTCACAGTCGCAGGTGTTGCGCAATGGTCTCGGCGTTGTTGGACGCCGTCGATCCGAGCGCGTAACGGTGTCCGGCGACCGGTGTTCGGTGTTCGGTGACTCAGTGGAAGAAGTGACGCTCGCCGGTGAAGTACATGGTCACGCCGGCCGCCTGCGCCGCCGCGATGACCTCGTCGTCACGGACGCTGCCGCCCGGCTGCGCGACGGCACGGACACCGGCGTCGAGCAGGACCTGCAGGCCGTCGGCGAACGGGAAGAACGCGTCCGACGCCGCGACGCTGCCACGGGCACGCTCCCCGGCGCGGTCCACCGCGAGGTGGCAGGAGTCCACCCGGTTGACCTGACCCATACCGACGCCGACGCTCGCGCCCTGGTCGGCGAGCAGGATGGCGTTCGACTTCACGGCGCGGCTGGCCTTCCACGCGAACGCCAGGTCGGCGAGGGTCGCGGCGTCGGCGGGCTCGCCGGACACCAGCGTCCAGGTGGACTGGTCGAACGCGGTGAAGCGGTCGGCGTCCTGCACGAGGAAGCCGCCGGAGACCTGCTTGACCTCACGGGTCGCGAGCGCGAAGTCCGACGGCAGCGTGAGGAGCCGGATGTTCTTCTTCTGCGAGAGGATCTCGAGCGCCTCGGGGTCGAAGGCCGGGGCCACGACGACCTCGGTGAAGATGTCGCGCACGGTCTCGGCCATCTGCTTCGTGACCGGGCGGTTCGCGGCGATGACCCCGCCGAAGGCCGACAGCGGGTCGCAGGCGTGCGCGGCGGCGTGCGCCGAGGCGATCGGGTCGACCGCGTCGGCCGGGGCGGTGGCGATGCCGCACGGGTTGGCGTGCTTGATGATCGCGACGGCGGGGGTGTCGAAGTCGTACGCGGCCCGGACGGCGGCGTCGGCGTCGACGTAGTTGTTGTACGACATCTCCTTGCCGTGCAGCTGCGTCGCCTGGGCGATGCCCGCTCCGCCGGAGGTCGTGTAGAGCGCGGCGGCCTGGTGCGCGTTCTCGCCGTAGCGGAGCGTCGCGGTCAGCCCGGCCTCGAGCCGGAGCGTCTCGTCGAACGAGCCGGGCGTCTCGAGGTCGCCTGTCACCGTGGGAGCGGCGGCCTGGGCGGCGACGTGTGCCGCGTCCTGCCCGACGACGTCGGTCGCGAAGTACGACGCGACGGCGGCGTCGTAGGACGCCGTGTGGGCGAAGGCCTGGGCGGCGAGGCGCTTCCGGAGTTCGAGCGTGGTGCCCCCGGCGCGGACGGCCTCGACGACCTCGGCGTAGGACGACGGCGACACGACGATCGCGACGTTCGGGTGGTTCTTCGCCGAGGCGCGGACCATCGCCGGTCCGCCGATGTCGACGTTCTCCACCACGGTCGCGGCCTCGGCACCCGAGGCGACGGTCTCGACGAAGGGGTACAGGTTGACGACGACGAGCTCGAACGCCGCGATGCCGAGCTCGGCGAGCTGCTGCTCGTGCGACTCGAGGCGCAGGTCGGCGAGGAGCCCCGCGTGCACGGCAGGGTGCAGGGTCTTGACGCGGCCGTCCAGCGACTCCGGGAACCCGGTCACGCTCGACACGTCGGTGACGGCGTACCCGGCGTCGCGGATCGTCTGCGCCGTGCTGCCCGTCGAGACGAGCTCCACGCCCGCGTCGGCCAGGGCGCCGGCGAGCTCGAGCAGGCCGGACTTGTCGCTCACCGAGATGAGCGCGCGCCGCACGGGGACGACGTCGCGGTGGCGGTAGAGGCTGGGGTCGGCGGCGTGCACGCTCATGCGCTCGGGGTGCCCTTCAGGTCGGTGGTGCCGTTGGCGATGTCGAGGATGGTCTGGATGAGCAGGCGGCGCTCGACCGGCTTGATGCGGTCGTGCAGCGTCGACTCGGAGTCGTCCGGCAGCACCGGGATCCGCTCCTGCGCCAGGATCGGGCCGGTGTCCACGCCGTCGTCGACCTGGATCACGCTGGCGCCGGTCTGCTCGACGCCGGCGGCCAGGGCGTCACGGACCCCGTGTGCGCCGGGGAACTCGGGCAGGTACGCGGGGTGGGTGTTGATGATCGCGGGGGCGAACTCGGACACGACGGCGTGCGGGAGCAGGCGCATCAGGCCGGAGAGCACGAGGAGGTCCGGCGACCACGGCCGGATCTGGGCGGCGAGCTCGGCGCCCCACTCGTCGCGCGAGGCGAAGCGGGAGAACGGCACCGAGAAGGTCGGGACCCCGAACTCCTCGCCCAGCGCCAGGCCCTCGGCATCGCGGTCCGCCCCGATCGCGACCACGCGGGCGGGGTACTCGGCGTCGGTCGTCGCCTCGAGCAGGGCTCGGAGGTTCGAGCCGGTACCGGAGATCAGGACGACCAGTTCGAGCACGGTGACCAGCCTAGCGGCGGACGACCGCCCCGCCGATCGCCAGCAGCGGGAGCGCCTGCGCTGTCGCGGACCCCGGGGCGCAGCCGTAGACGACCAGCTGCAGCCCCGGCGACCCCTGCACGGCGAAGGTGTGCGCGTCGAACTCCAGCCCACCGACCTCCCCGTGCACGAACCGCTTGGTCGTCACGGCCTTCCGCTGCACCCGCTGCGCACTCCAGCGTTCCTCGAACTCGTCGCTGCGTCCGCGCACCTCCGCCACGACCGCCAGGAGGCCGGGGTCGGCTCCGTGCTCGGCGGTCGCGGCGCGCAGACTGGCGACGGTCGAGTCCGCGGTCCTCGACCAGTCCACGTGGAAGTCGCGAGCAACCGGATCGGTGAAGGTCATCCGGACGAGGTTGTCGAACCGGGCGAACGGTGCGTGGACGCCGCGGGCGAGGGCATTCGCTGCGAGGACGTCGTGGGCCGGGTCGATCACGAACGCCGGGTGCGCGGACCACGAGTCGAGGAGCTGACCGAGAGCCGGTGAGACCGAGCCGGGTGCGCGGGACCGCCGCGGCGGCGGGACGAGCCCGGCGAGGGTGAAGAGGTGGTCGCGCTCGTCGCCCTCCAGCTCGAGCCCGTCGGCGATGCCGTCGAGCACCGCCGACCCGGGGCTGATCTCGCGCCCCTGTTCGAGGCGCGTGTAGTAGTCGACGCTGAGGCCACCCAGCACCGCCACCTCCTCTCGCCGGAGGCCGGCCACGCGGCGGAGCCCGCCGGAGGGCAGGCCGAGCGCCTCCGGGGAGAGACGACCGCGGATCGCCCGCAGGTACGCGCCCAGGGCAAGGTCGGCAGAGGACGACGGCACGCTGACAGGGTAGTTCCGACGGCGACCGCCTCCCTGGTCGTGGCACACCCCGGAACGACCCGGCACGGGAAGCCCTGCACACGAGACGGACGCTGGCTCCGTGAACGACGACACTCCCACCACCCCCCACCCCTACCTCGGCCTCTGGGTCACGGAGGACGGCCGCGTCCGTCACGAGCTCCGCACCGGAGGCCGGTACGTCGAGGCCCGCGGTGACCGCGAGGCCGCGTACACCGGCGGCTACGAGGTCGCCGGAGCCCACGTCGAGTACCGGGACGACACCGGCTTCACCGCGGACGGCGACTTCCGCGACGACGTCCTGCACCACGGCGGCATGGTGCTGCGACGCCGGAAGATCGTGCTCGTCACAGGTGCCTCCAGCGGTATCGGCAGGGCGACCGCGCTCCGGCTCGCCTCGGCCGGTCACCCCGTCGTCCTGGGGGCTCGCCGGGTCGACCGTCTCGAATCCCTCGTGACGGAGATCGAGGGCGCGGGCGGCCAGGCCCTGGCGGTACCGACGGACGTCACCGACCTCGCCTCCACACAAGCGTTCGCCGACGCGGCCACCGCACGGTTCGGGCGCATCGACGTGGTGGTCGCGAACGCCGGCGTGATGCCGCTCTCGCCCCTGTCCTCCGGGCTCGTCGAGCAGTGGGACCAGATGATCGACGTCAACGTGCGCGGGCTCCTGCACAGCATCGCGGCGACCCTCCCGACGATGCTCGCGCAGGGCGCCGGCCACTTCGTGACGATGGCGTCGATCGGTGCCCACAGCGTCACGCCGACAGCGGCCGTCTACTGCGGCACGAAGTACGCGGCACGGGCGATCACCGAGGGCCTCCGCCTGGAGTCGCCCCGAGGAATCCGGGTGACGACGATCTCACCGGGCGTGACCGAGTCGGAGCTGGCCTCTACGATCACCGACGCGACGGCCGCCGCCGCGATGGATGCCTACCGCGCCGACTCCGTCTCCGCCGACGCCATCGCCCGCGCCGTGGAGTACGCCGTGGCCGAGCGCCCCGACGTGGACGTCAACGAGATCGTCGTGCGGCCCGCGGCGCAGCGCTGACCGGTCCGACGGCGCGCGGCCGAGGAGCGCTAGGCGTCGTGCTTCGGACGGCGCCACCAGGGCAGCTCGTCCTCGGCGATCTGGTCGGTCTGGTCCCAGCGGGTGCCACCGGACGCGGGCGCTGCCGGTGCGCTCGTCGCCGGGGTGGGCTCGTCGGCGTCGTCACGGCCGGCGACGAACTCCTCGGTGCTCCACGGGAAGGCGGGCTGCTGCTCGGTGCCGGGCGCGTGCGGGAGCGTCTCGTCAGCCGGTCGCGGTCCGTCGTCCCTCGTGCCGCCCGCGCCGGTCCCGCCCACGCGGCCGCGGAGGACGCCGGCACGGTCGCGCAGGTCGCCGGCACGCGCGCGGACGTCGTCGGCGGCGCCACGGAGCCGGTCCCGCAGTCCGCTGATGCCGCTGCGGGCGGGGGCGGCCGGCGCGGGAGCGACCCGCTCGGCGGCGACCGCGTCGGTCCGCGCCCAGTCCGGCAGCGGCACGTCGTCCGGTTCCGCGACGGGTGTGCGACGGGCGACGACGGGCTCGTGCTCGTGCTCGTGCTCGGGCTCGGGCTTCTGCGACGCGACGGGCTCGCGCCCGCCGTCGTGCGCTGCGTCGGTGTCGGTGTCGGTGTCGGCGATCGGCTCCGTCGGGTGGTCGTCCGATGCGGCCGCGGCAGCACCCGACGACGGCACGGCAGCACGGGTCGACGAGTCGTGGGCCTCCTCGACGGTGAACCGGTGGGACGCGGAGGCGCGCCCGGCACCGGCCTCGTCGAGTGCGGCGACGAGCGAGCCGGCGCGGGCGTCGTCGGCAGCGTCCTCGTCGGCCTCGATCCAGCGCTCGCGGCCTCGGGAGCGCTCGGGCAGCCGCACGAGGTCGCTCCCCACGGCGAGCGCCACCGCCGCCGGCACGCCGACCTCGAGGGCCGCGAACACGCCGACGAGCAGGCCGTCCGGCCCGGCCTGGGTGAGTCGGCCCGGGCCGAGGGACCCCGACGTGAGCGCCGTGGCCACCCCGGTCAGCACGCCCGCCACGACACCGGTGGCCGCTCCGGCGAGCGCTCGGCGGAGCGGGCTGTCCGACGAGCCGAGCGCGCGCACGAGCCCGGGGCGCATCAGTCCGGCCACGACGAACCCGGCGACGACGGGCACGAGCACCCCGAGCAGGCCGAAGGTGTGGCCGGAGGCGGGCAGGGCGCCGAAGACCGGGATCCCGGGGATGGGGCCGAGGACCGTGCCGATCGGCGAGACGTTCGACCCGGTGCCGATGGCGAACCCGGGACCGACGAGCCACGCGACGGCCCACCCGACCAGGTCGGGCAGGAACGCGAGCTGGCCGACGGTGAGCGCGATGCCGCCGATGACCCCGGCATGCGAACGCTCGTACAGGGCGATGACCTCGGCGAACGAGGTGACGAGCAGGAGGGCGACGACCACCCCGGCGGCCGCGACCACGACGGCGGTCACCGCGGTGCCAGCTCGGAGGGCGAAGCCGGCGGTGGTGCGCCACAGCACGGGCACCCGGCCGACCTGGTCGAGCAACCGGGCGGTCAGCGGGTCCGCCGGCAGCCCGCGGCGGATGCGGCAGACCTCGGCGGTCACGAGTGCGGGGACGGCGAACCAGAGCGCCGGGAACACGATCGCCTGCCAGACGACCGGGTCGGTCGCGGCGGAGGTGGACGAGAACGCGATGGCGAGTCCGAGCAGGGCCACGCCCGCGGTCCCGACGAGCAGACCCGTCGTGCGGTGCTCCGTCTCGGCGAACCGCCGACCGGCCCGACCTCCGAGCCAGGCCGTGACGACCGCGAAGCCGAGGGCCGCGAGCGTCACGTGGATGGGGTCGCCCGCACCCACGATGCCGGACGCGCCGGCCGTGGCCGTCCCGAGGTGGAACGTGACGTCCACGCCGTGTCCGACGAGCCAGACGCTGCCCGCGGCCTTCCAGAAGACGTCCCAGTCGATCTGCAGCCCGTACTCGAAGCCCCAGAGCAGCGTCAGCGGCACGAGGGCGATCCCGACGCCGACGCCGACCGTCACGATCGCCTCGACGGCGGCCAGCAGTGCGGTTCCCAGGCGGTTCATCGTGGTCAGGGTACGTGCCGTCCCGCGGTCACCGAGCGAGCCGCGCGGCACCTGTGGAGACTGGCCGACCGTCCACAGCAGGACGGGAGGCACGGTGCCCACCGGCACCGTGCCTCCCGTCCGTCGGGTCGTGCGGACCGCTACGCCGTCGCGGCGGCGACCACCTCGCGCAGCAGCGCGGCCGTCTCGGACGGCGTCTTGCCGACCTTGACGCCGGCGGCCTCGAGCGCCTGCTTCTTCGCCTCGGCGGTCCCGGCGGAACCGGAGACGATCGCGCCGGCGTGGCCCATGGTCTTGCCCTCGGGCGCGGTGAAGCCCGCGACGTAGCCGACGACCGGCTTCGTGACGTGCGCCTTGATGTAGTCGGCCGCGCGCTCCTCGGCGTCGCCGCCGATCTCGCCGATCATGACGATCGCCGTCGTCTCCGGGTCGGCCTCGAACGCGGCGAGCGCGTCGATGTGCGTCGTGCCGATGACCGGGTCGCCGCCGATGCCGATGGCGGTCGAGAAGCCCAGGTCACGCAGCTCGTACATCATCTGGTAGGTCAGGGTGCCGGACTTCGACACGAGACCGATCGGGCCCTTGCCGGTGATCGTCGCCGGGGTGATGCCGACGAGCGACTCCCCCGGGGTGATGATGCCGGGGCAGTTCGGGCCGATGATCCGGGTCTTCCCGCCCAGCGCCTTCGCGTGCGCCCAGAACTCCGCGGAGTCCTGCACGGGGATGCCCTCGGTGATGACGACGACGAGCGGGACCTCGGCGTCGATGGCCTCCATGACCGCGTCCTTCGCGAACGCCGGCGGGACGAAGACGATCGAGACGTCGGCACCGGTGGTGTCGACGGCTTCACGCACCGAGCCGAACACGGGGAGCTCGACGTCGCCGTGCGAGACGGTGGTGCCGGCCTTGCGGGCGTTCACGCCGCCGACGACCTGCGTGCCGGCCTTGAGCATGAGCGCGGTGTGCTTCGTGCCCTCGCCGCCGGTGATGCCCTGGACGATGACCTTCGAGTCCTTGTTGAGGAAGATCGACATTGCTCTGGTGCTCCTTACGCCGCGGCCGCGGCGAGCTCGGCGGCCTGCTCGGCCGCATCGTCCATGGTCTCGGCGACGGTGACGAGCGGGTGCGCCGCCTCCGCCAGGATCCGGCGACCCTCGTCCACGTTGTTGCCGTCCAGGCGCACGACGAGCGGCTTGGTCGCCGAGTCGCCGAGGATGCCGAGTGCGGCGACGATGCCGTTCGCCACGGCGTCGCAGGCGGTGATGCCACCGAAGACGTTCACGAACACGCTCTTCACCTGCGGGTCGCCGAGGATGACGTCGAGGCCGTTCGCCATGACCTCGGCCGAGGCGCCACCGCCGATGTCGAGGAAGTTCGCGGGCTTCACGCCACCGTGGCGCTCACCGGCGTACGCGACGACGTCGAGCGTCGACATGACGAGCCCTGCGCCGTTGCCGATGACGCCGACCTCGCCGTCGAGCTTCACGTAGTTCAGGCCGTGCTGCTTCGCCTTGGCCTCGAGCGGGTCCTCGCTCGCGGTGTCCTCGAGCTGCGCGTGACCCTCGTGGCGGAAGTCAGCGTTGTCGTCGAGCGACACCTTGCCGTCGAGGGCGAGGATCTGCCCGTCGCCGGTGCGGACCAGCGGGTTCACCTCGACGAGGGTGGCGTCCTCGCCGGCGAACACGTCGTAGAGCTTCACGAAGACGTCCGCGACCTGGTCCTGGAGCTCGGACGGGAAGTTCGCCTGGCGCGCGATGTCGAGCGCGGCTTCCTTGTTGATGCCCGTGAGCGGGTTCACCTCGACGCGCGCGAGCGCCTCGGGCTTCTCGACCGCGAGCTGCTCGATCTCCATGCCGCCCTCGACGCTGACGAGCGACAGGTACGAGCGGTTCGCCCGGTCGAGCAGCACCGAGAAGTAGAACTCCTCGGCGATGTCGGCACCCTGGGCGACCATCACGCGCTGCACGGTGTGGCCCTTGATGTCGAGGCCGAGGATCGCCTCCGCGTGCTCGTACGCCTCGTCCGGGGTCTTCGCGACCTTGACGCCGCCGGCCTTGCCGCGACCGCCGACCTTCACCTGCGCCTTGACGACGACCACGCCGCCGATCCGCTCGGCGGCCGCCCTCGCCTCTTCCGGGGTGTCGGCGGTGATGCCCTGCAGCACAGGGACGCCGTAGGACTCGAAGAGGTCCCTGGCCTGGTACTCGAAAAGATCCACGCTGTTCTTCTTCCCGCACGGTTCGTGCGATCGGCATCGGTCATCGGGTCGCGCACTCAACGTCGAGGGTCGCTCGATGTCGAGACAACGGCCGCGACCACCCTAGCGCCGCCACATGGACGGAGAGCACGTCCGTCCGGACACCGGTCGCGCCCGCTCGGCCGCGGGATGCGTCGGCACCGCGGAACGCCGGCCGGGAGGCACGCTCCACCCCCGTCTCGTCCCTCGCGGCCCCGGGTGGCCGGGGGACGCAGTCACCGGGTGGCCGGCCAGGCGGCACGGGGCACGGTCGACGGGTGCAGAAGGAACTCCGTACCCGCGCCGCCGACGTCTTCGGCTGGGACCTCCACCCCGAGCAGGAACAGGTCGTCGACGCCGTCCTCGACGGTCGCGACGCCCTGGCGCTCATGCCCACCGGCTCGGGGAAGTCCGCGATCTACCAGGTCGCCGCGCTCGCCCTGGACGGCCCGGTCGTCGTCGTCTCGCCCCTCGTGGCCCTGCAGGAGGACCAGGTCGTCGGCATCGAGGACCACCCGGACGCGCCCCGAGCCGTCACGATCAACGCCACCAGGGGCAGCCGGCAGCTCGAGGACGCGTGGGACGCCGTGGCGTCCGGCGAGGCCCGGTACGTGTTCCTGGCCCCCGAGCAACTGGCGAAGGACGAGGTCGTCGAGCGGCTGCGGGACGCCGGCGTCGCGCTCGTCACCGTCGACGAGGCGCACTGCGTGTCGAGCTGGGGGCACGACTTCCGCCCGGACTACCTGGTGCTCGGCGAGGTCGTGGAGCGCCTCGGGCGCCCGCCGGTGCTCGCGATGACCGCGACCGGGTCGACGCCCGTCCGCGCCGAGATCGTCGAGCGGCTCGGCATGCGGGACCCGCTGGTCGTCGCCACCGGCTTCGACCGGCCGAACCTGCGCTTCGAGGTCGCCCGGCACGCCGACGACGAGTCGAAGCGCGAGGCGGTCGTGGAGCAGGTCGTCGGACTCGAGGGGGTCGGCATCGTCTACGTCGCCACCCGCGCCGAGACCCTGGTGTACGCGGACGAACTCGTGGAGAGCGGTCGCCGGGCGAAGGCGTACCACGCGGGCCTCCGCGTGCGGGACCGCGAGCGGGTCCACCACGAGTTCCTCGACGGCGAGCTCGACGTCGTCGTCGCCACCAGCGCGTTCGGCATGGGGATCGACAAGCCGGACGTGCGCTTCGTCGTGCACGCCGACGTCCCCGAGTCGGTCGACGCCTACTACCAGGAGGTGGGCCGTGCCGGCCGCGACGGCGACGTCGGCCTCGCCACGATGCACTACCGCGCCGAGGACCTCGGCCTCCGACGCTTCTTCGCGTCCGGGTCGCCGCGCCCGGCCACCCTCCGTGCCGTGTTCGACGCCGTCCCCGCCGAGGGCTCGGTGGCCCGTTCCGAGCTCGCCGAACGCTCCGGGCTCGCCGCTCGCACCGCGGGCCGCGCCGCCAACGCTCTCGTCGACGCGGGCGCGCTCGACGACGGTGAGGACGGTCTCACCCGTCGACCGGACGGCCCCCGCGACGCCGAGGCGGCAGCGGGGCTGGCGAAGGCGCAGGCGAAGGAGCGCGAGGAGATCGAGGAGTCGCGCATCGCGATGATGCGCCGGTTCGCCGAGACCTCGGGCTGCCGCCGGCAGTTCCTGCTCGGGTACTTCGGTGACGAGCTCGCCGAGCCGTGCGGCAACTGCGACACGTGCACGGCCGGGACCGCCCAGGACGCGGACGCCCACGGTGCCGACGGTGCGAACGACGACGCCTGGCCCCCGGAGTCGCCCGTCGAGCACGCGCAGTGGGGTCGAGGGACGGTGATGAGCACGGAGGACGACCGGTTGACGGTGTTCTTCGAGTCCGTCGGCTACAAGACCCTCGGGCTGGCCGACGTCGAGGAACGGCACCTGCTCGAACGCGTCTGACGCGCCGGCGTCGGAGCCGGGGTGGGGAAGGCGCGGTCGCTCGACCACCCGTCGGCGACCGCGCTCCACTCCCCCGAGCACGGCGAGTGTGACCCGCGATCATGGACCGCAGGTGACGCCGAGGTGAACGGGACGCGAAACCGGACGAGGGGTGCGCAGACCGGACGACCACAGACCGGACGACCGGTCAGGCGGACGGCGTACACAGGAAGGCCCGACGGCCCCGGCGACCCGCTCCGGAGCCCGACCCTCCCACGGAAGGACTGCACCATGAGCGACCCCGGCATCAGCCCCGTCGACGACTTCGACGCCCAGGAGCGCCGCACCGACGACCTGGACCGCGAGCACGTGGGTCCGTACGAGGTCGACGAGTCCGAGGAGTCCCTCGAGACCGTCACGAACGACGCCGTCGCCGGCGAGACCGTCGAGCCCCAGCCGGGCGACGGAACCGACGACGGCCCCACCGGTGGCGCTCCGCGCGAGGGCTCGCCCGACCTGTGGGAGCACGACGACGACACCGAGCGTCCGGACCTCGGCGGCGACCTCGGCACGAAGCCGCTCTGAGCACGACACCCGCACGACCCCCACGGAGCACGGCCCAGTACGATCGGGCCGTGCTCCGTGGCGTCCGCGACCGTGTCCGTGCGACGCCCGCGCTGGCCCGGCTCCTCTCGCTGGCGTCCCTGCTGCTCGTCGCCGCGGCGGCGCACTCGGGTGCCCGGAGCGGCGGGGTCGCCTGGCTTCCGCTGCTCGTCGCGGGTGTCGTGCTCGCCCTGGTCACCGGCGCGACGGCGCACCGGTGGCCCCTGCCGGCCATCTGGCTGGTCGTGACACTGCTGGCGGCTGCGGGCGGCACACTCGTGAGCGTCGCGTGGCTGGTCGGCGCACTGATCGGCGGCGCAGTGGCCCTGGCCGCAGCCCTGTTCCTCGACACCGCAGCGCTGCGGCGGGCACGGCGATCCGGGACACGCCCGTGACGCGACGGCCGGGAGGCTCGTCCCACCCCCGCCCCGCCGGCCACGGCGACCGAACGGCGGACGGACGCGGTGCGACGGGCGGACCACGGGCCTCCCGTCCGGCACACGGTCACGTCGCCGACCGCGACCTGCGTCGGTGGCTGGCGGACAGCACACCCGTCGCGGCCGGTGGCCGCGCCATCCTGCTGCAGATCGCGGACCCGGTCGTCGCAGCCGGGGTCCGACGGCACTCCGACTTCGCCCGCCGACCGCAGCAGCGGCTGGCCCACACCCTGATGTTCGTGTACGCCGTCGTGATCGGGACCGAGACCGACGCTGCCGTGGCGACCGCGTTCGTCGACCGGGCGCACCGACCGGTCGAGGGCGCCGACGACGTCGACCGGCAGCGGTGGGTGGCGGCGACCCTGTTCGACTCCGCACGACGGGCACACGAGCTGTTCGGCGACCCCCTGTCGCCCGACGACGCCGAGCGTGTCCTGGCGGCCTACGCCCCGATCGCGACGTCCCTGCGCGTGCCCGCCGACGGTTGGTTCGCCTCGGTGGCCTCCTTCGACGTGTACTGGGGTGCGACCCTGCCCTCCCTGCACGTCACCGACGACGCGCGCGGGATCGTGCGCGACCTCCTGCACCCCCGCTTCGCACCGCTGTGGGTCCGCACCGCGATGCCGCTCGTCCGCATCGTCACCGTCGGCATGCTGCCGGACGCCCTGCGGACCGCGTACGGCTTCGCGTGGGGGCCGCGCGAGCAGCGGCGCTTCCGGCGGACCGTCGCGCTCGTCCGGTGCGTGCGGAGCCTCGTGCCGGGGTGGGCGCTCCGACTCCCGGGGCCGCTGCTGCTGCGGGCCATGCACCGGATCGCCGCGCGGTACGCCCACTGATCCCGACAAGTTCTTGTCATGTCGACAAGAACGGTGGTACGGTCGGAGCATGGCAGTCGAACTCAGCACCTGGGACGCCCAGGGCACACCGACGACACCGACGTTCTCCACGATGCGGTTCCCCGCGGGCGAGGCACACGTCAAGGTCCGGGACGACGCCGACGCGGGGGCGACCACCGAGATCGCGACCCTGCGCGGCACCGGCGGCGACGACCTGGTCATGCTCGGCATGTGGGCGGACGCGGTCCGACAGCGCGGGGCACGCTCGGTGGCGCTCGTCCCGTACCTGCCCGGAGCGCGGCAGGACCGCGGACTCCCCTTCGGCGCGAAGGTCTACGCGGACGTCCTGAACGGCTTCGCCATCGACCAGGTGATCGCCTTCGACCCCCACTCGCCCGTGATCGTCGGGCTGGTCGAGCGCCTCACCGTGGTGCCGAGCGAGCGGGTCGTGCACGACGCCGTCCTCGCCGGGTC
This sequence comes from Curtobacterium sp. 179-B 9B NHS, assembly GCF_045370965.1. NCBI lineage: Bacteria > Bacillati > Actinomycetota > Actinomycetes > Micrococcales > Microbacteriaceae > Curtobacterium > Curtobacterium sp. 179-B 9B NHS. Next base: position 156,239 of record NZ_JBIQDQ010000005.1, on the reverse strand, counting down.
CGACTACAGCGGCATCATCGCCCCGGACAAGGGCGCGGTCGCCCGGGCGGCGCTCGTCGCCGAGGCAGCCGGTCTCCCCCTGTTCCGCGCCGAGAAGCACCGCAACCCGGACACCGGCAAGCTCGACGGGTTCTCGTGCGAGCCGCTCCCCGAGACCGGTCGGCTGCTCGTCGTCGACGACATCTGCGACGGCGGCGGCACCTTCGCGGGCCTCGCCGGCTCGACCGGCCTGCCGGCGGAGCGCCTGGGCCTCTGGGTCTCGCACGGCGTCTTCTCCGGACGGGCCCCGCAGCTCGCCGAGCACTTCGGCGAGATCGTCACCACCGACAGCTACCCCGCACAGCAGGACGTCCCGGGCCTCCGCACCGTCCCGCTCAGCCCGTACCTCACGAAGGAGATCCGATGACGACCACGACGGGCCTCGAGCCCCGCACCACCACCGCGAGTCCGATCGCCCCGCTGCTGGCGGTCGACGGGTACAAGCACTCGCACCGGCAGGTCTACCCCGAGGGCACGACCCGGATCCTGATCAACTGGACGAACCGCTCGAACGCGCACATGCCCGAGTCGACCCACGCGGTGGTCTTCGGGCTGCAGGCGTTCGTGCAGCGGTACCTGGTCGAGGCGTGGGCGCCGTTCTTCGCCGCCGACGAGGACGAGGTCGCGCGGTTGTTCGAGCAGGCACTGCAGGGCTACTTCGGCCCGAACCACATCGGTGTCGACCACGTCCGCGCCCTGCACCGCCTCGGGTACCTCCCGCTCGAGATCCGGGCGCTCCCCGAGGGCACCCTCGCCCCGATCGGCGTCGCGACGCTGACGGTCGAGAACACCCTCGACGACTTCTTCTGGCTGCCGAACTACATCGAGACCGCCCTGTCGGCGTCGATCTGGCACCCCTCGACCGTCGCGACGAAGGCGCTCGAGTACCGGGACCTCATGGAGGAGTGGGCCGAGCGCACCGGCGCCGACCCGGCGAGCATCGACTTCGCCGCCCACGACTTCTCGTTCCGCGGGCAGACGAGCATCGAGTCCGCCGCCGCGGGCGGTGCCGGACACCTGCTGTCGTTCCTCGGCACCGACTCGATGCCGTCGCTCGACTTCATCGACCGCTACTACCCGGGCGACAACGGCTGGGTGGCGGCCAGCGTCCCCGCCACCGAGCACAGCGTGATGTGCGTCCGCGGCGCCGACGGCGAGCTCGAGACGTTCGCGCAGATCCTCGACGTGTACCCGACCGGCATCGTCTCGGCGGTGAGCGACGGCTTCGACCTGTTCAAGGTGATCACCGAGACGCTCCCGCAGCTCGAGGACCGCATCACGGCCCGCGACGGCAAGCTCGTCATCCGCCCGGACTCCGGCGACCCGGTCGACATCGTCACCGGCACCGTGCACGGCGTCGACCAGGCAGCGCTGACCGACCCGTCGCGCAGCCACGAGGAGAAGGGCGTCGTCGAGCTCCTCGACGAGCTGTTCGGGCACACCGTCAACGAGCGGGGCTTCAAGGTGCTCGACCAGCACATCGGCGTCATCTACGGCGACAGCATCACGCTCGACCGTGCCCGTCGCATCTACGAGCGCCTCGCCGCGAAGGGCTACGCGAGCGACAACGTCGTGCTCGGCATCGGGTCGTACACGTACCAGTACATGACGCGCGACAACCTCGGCAGCGCCGTGAAGGCCACGTGGGCCCTCGTCGACGGGCAGCCGGTCGACATCCAGAAGGACCCGAAGACCGGCAGCGGCAAGAAGAGCGCGAAGGGCCGCATCGCCCTGCACCGCGACGACACCGGCGAGATCCGCCAGACCGACGAGGCCACCGCCGAGGACGAGGCGACCAGCCTGCTCCAGCCCGTCTGGGTCGACGGCCGCTTCCGGGTGCACCAGTCGTTCGCCGACGTGCGCGAGACGCTCCGCACCGAACGCGCCGCCCGCGCGGCCCGCTGGGCGTCGGTGTGACCGACGCCCACACGGCGACCCGCGACCAGCCGCTCATCGCGATCGACGTCGTCCCGGTGTCGTTCACGGTGACGGAGGGTCTGCGGGTCGCCACCGCGCGCCGGGCGTACGACCCGTACGCCGGCCGGGAGGCGCTGCCCGGCGTGCTCCTGGACGCTGCGGAACGCCTCGCCGACGGTGCACGGCGCGCCCTGCGCACCAAGGCCGCCATCGGCACCGGGGCGGTGCGGCACCTCGCACAGGTCGGTGCGTTCGACGGCCCGTCCCGCGACCCGCGGGAGACCGCGATCAGCATCGCGTTCGCGGCGGTCGTGGCACCGGCGGTGGACGGCGGGCCCGTGGTGTGGAGGTCGACCGACGGGGGCGATCCGGGCCTCCCGTTCGACCACGACACGATCGTGCGGGCCGCCCTCGACCAGGTGCGCACCCGGCTCTGGCGGGACGTCCCGATGACACGCGCCCTGCTCGGTGACGTCTTCCCGACGAGTGCGGCGGCAGTACTCCACGCGGCGCTCCACGGGACCGCCCCGGATGCCGGCAACCTCAACCGTGCACTCCGGACGAACCCCGCGCTCGTCCGGACCGATGCCTCCCCGACGTCCACCGGCCGGGGCGGTCGTCCCCCGGCGACCTGGACGTGGACCGACTGAGCACGGTTGGGTGGGGGCATGTCCAGTTCGCTCTCCGGTGACGACTCCCTGCACCTGCCCGAGTTCGACGCGCCTCCCGCGTCCCCGTTCGACGCCGCCCGAGCCTGGCTCGACGGCGCCGCGGAGCGCGAGGTGTCCGAGCCGATGTCGATGACCCTCGCGACCGCCGGCACCGACGGGCGGGTGTCCGCCCGCACCGTCGACGTGAAGCGGCTCGACGACCGCGGGCTGGTGTTCGGCACCTCGACGCTGAGCCCGAAGGGACGGCAGCTGGCGGACAACCCGCACGCGGCGCTGCAGGTGTACTGGCGCGAGAGCATGCAGCAGCTGCGCTTCGAGGGCCGGGCCGTGCAGCTGTCCGACGAGGAGTCCGACGCGCTGTTCGCCGACCGCTCGCCGAAGTCACGCGCCGCCACCGCGATCGCCGACCAGTCGGACGTGCTCGAACCGCGCACGCTGCAGGACCTGATCGACGACGCGAACGTGCTGCTCGACGAGAGCGACGACGACGTGCCGCGCCCGGAGGGCTGGGTGGCGTGGCGGCTCGAGCCCGACGTGGTGGAGTTCTGGCAGGGCAGCCGCGACCGGATGCACCGGCGGCTGCAGTACGTCCGCGCCGGTGACGGCTGGGACGTGGCGCGGCTGCAGCCGTAGCGCTGCGAGGTCGGCGCGGTCGGCCGCGGGCGCGGCTGGCGCGGCGGGGCCGGCGGCGCCCCGCACAACCGTGAGCACCTCGCGCCACGGAACCCCACGGCGCGACGTGCTCCGCGTTGTGCAGCGGCACGTCGAACCAGGACTCCGACATCGAACCAGCCGCCGGTGCTGGTTCGACGTCGGGAACGTGGCTCGACGCCGACGGCAGGGCCAGCGGTACCGTCGTCGGATGGGGACCACGCACGCGCTCACCGTCCGACCGGCCGACGTGCGAGACGCCGACGCGATCGCCGCCGTGCACGTGCAGGCGTGGCGCGAGGCCTACGCCCACCTCCTGCCGGCGGAGTTCCTCGCGGCCCTCGACGTCGATGCCCGCGCGGCACGATGGCGCGGGATCATCGCCGAGCCCGGTGTCGACGTGCTCGTCGCCACCGTCGGCGACGCGATCGTCGGCTGGGCGTCCGCGGGGCCCGGTCGCGGCGAGGCCCCGCGGGACCGCGAGCTCGAGGGCATCGACGTCCTCGCCGCGCAGCACGGAGCGGGCGTCGGACAGGCGTTGCTCGACGCCGCGATCGGCACCGCGCCCGCGTTCCTCTGGGTCGCCGACGGCAACGCGCGCGCCGAGGCCTTCTACCGCCGGAACGGCTTCGAGCGGGACGGCACCGTCAAGCACGAACCGATCGGCCCGCACGGGCTCGATGCGGTCCGGATGGTGCGCTGACCTCCCGCCCTCGACCGCGGCGCGGCTCGATCAGCACGCGGGCTGAGCGCCGGGTGGTCATCGTCCAGAGATCACCTGCGAGTGCGAAATCTGGAACATCACATGCTGTTCCCTGGACTCAGGAGCGCCGGACCAGCCGCCGCTCCCCGATCCCAGGAGGAACCATGACCACCTCGAAGCACCTGCTCGCCACCGCCGTCGCCACCTGCGCGCTGGGCGCAGCCCTCGTCGGCGGGACGTCCGTCGCGAACGCCGCGCCCGCGACACCGACCGACCCCGCTGCGAGCACGACGAGCGCCCCGGCTGCCGCCGCACAGGACCCCGGAGCGGGCGGCATCGCGGTCTCGCGCAACGCCGACGGCACGGAGGACGTCCGACCCATGACCGACGAGGAGCGCTCGGAGATGGACGGGAAGTGGTCCCCCGTGGATCGCTGAGCTGACCGGGTGCCGGTCGACCCGCCCGGGTCGACCGGCACCACCGCGCCCGCTGCCGTCAGAGCTTCTCGATCGGCGCGATCTTGATGAGCAACTTCTTGCGACCCGCGGCGTCGAAGGCGATCTCGGCGATGCGCTTCGCGCCCTGCCCGGTCACCGCGGACACCGTGCCCTCGCCGAAGTCGACGTGCTTGATGCGGTCTCCGGCGACGAGTTCCATGTCACCGTTGTCCCGGACCTGCCCGGACACCCGGTTCGCCCACTCGGTCTTCGGACGGGTCTTCGCCGCCGCGGCCGCACGGTCGTAGGAACCGCCGCCGAAGCCGCCACCGCCGCGGTAGCCACCGCCGCCCCCGCCGGCACCGCCGAAGCCACCCGGACCGCCACCGCGACGGGCGTTCAGCGCGCGCGGTTCGGTCCCCCCACGGCTGTTCGCCATGCCGGGCGACTGCTTCCACTCGATCAGTCCCTCGGGGATCTCCTGCAGGAAGCGGGACGGCATCGCCACGTTGACGTCGCCGAACTGCGCGCGGGTCATCGCCAGCGACAGGAAGAGCGACTTCTTCGCTCGGGTGATGCCGACGTAGAAGAGCCGGCGTTCCTCGGCGGGGCCGCCCGGCTCGTTCGCGGACATCCGGTGCGGCAGCAGGTCCTCCTCGACGCCGGTGAGGAACACCGCGTCGTACTCCAGGCCCTTCGCCGTGTGCAGCGTCATGAGCGACACGGTGCCGGACGAGTCGTCGAGCTCGTCGGCCGCTGCGACCAGGGAGACCTCGGTCAGGAAGTCGGACAGGGTGCCCTCGGGGTTGTTCTTCTGGAACTCCCGCGTCACCGCCACGAGCTCGTCGATGTTGTCCGCACGCGCCGCGTCCTGCGCGTCGGGCGACTTCCGCAGGTTCTCGAGCAGCCCGGAGCCGTCGAGCAGCTGCGTGAGCGTGTCGACCACCGGCTGGGTCGCGGCGCGCGAAGCGACGTCGTCGAGCAGCGCTGCGAACGACGTGATCGCGGTCCGCACCTTCGGCCCGAACCCGAGCTCGTCGGCGTGCCGCAGGGCGTCGCGCATCGAGGTCTCGTGCTCGTCGGCGTAGCGCTGCAGTGCCGTCTCCGTCACGGCACCGATGCCGCGCTTGGGCACGTTGAGGATGCGCCGGAGCGACAGCGGATCAGCCGGGTTGGCGACGGTGATCAGGTACGCCATGGCGTCCTTGATCTCGGCACGCTCGTAGAACTTCGTGCCGCCGAGCACCCGGTACGGGATCGCCGAGCGGATGAAGATCTCCTCGAGCGCACGCGTCTGCGAGTTGGTCCGGTAGAACACGGCCATGTCCCGGTACGACGTGCCCTCGTCGTGCAGGCGCTGGATCTCGTCGGCGACGAACTGCGCTTCGTCGTGGCCGGTGTACCCGGTGAAGCCGACGATCTTGTCGCCGGCCCCGACGTCGGTGAACAGGTTCTTCGCCTGGCGGTCGAAGTTGTTCGCGATGACGGCGTTCGCAGCGTCGAGGATCGTCTGCGTCGACCGGTAGTTCTGCTCGAGCAGGATCACCTTCGAGTTCGGGAAGTCCCGCTCGAACTCGACGATGTTCCGGATGTCCGCGCCGCGGAAGGCGTAGATCGACTGGTCCGAGTCACCGACGACGGTGAGCGATGCCGGGGCGATCGACCCGTCGGCCTCGCGCATCCGGGCGACGTGCTGTCCGGTGTCCTCGAGCTTGTCGACCTGCTCGACGGGCACCGGGCGGGTGAGCTCGCGGATCAGGGCGTACTGCGCGTGGTTGGTGTCCTGGTACTCGTCGACCAGGACGAACCGGAAGCGGCGCTGGTAGAGCGCGGCGACCTCGGGGAACGCGCGGAACAGGAAGACGGTCTGCCCGATCAGGTCGTCGAAGTCGAAGGCGTTCGCCCGACGGAGCTCGTTCGTGTAGCGCCGGAACACCTCCGTGAACATGACCTCCTGCGGGTCGTTCACGTTGATGTTCCGGGCGTAGGTGTCGACGTCCTGCAGCTCGTTCTTGAGCTTCGAGATCTTCGACGCCGCGGCGCCGACGGTCAGCCCGAGGGAGTCCGCCTCGAGCTCCTTGATGATCCGCTTGAGGAGTGCACGGGAGTCCGCGGAGTCGTAGATCGTGAACGACTGCGGGAACCCGAAGCGCTCGGCCTCGCGCCGGAGGATCCGCACGCACGCCGAGTGGAACGTCGAGATCCACATGCCCTCGGCGGCCTGCCCGACCAGGGCCTGCACGCGCTCGCGCATCTCGGCGGCGGCCTTGTTCGTGAACGTGATGGCGAGGATCTGCGACGGCCAGGCCTCGCGGTTCGCCAGCAGCAGGGCGATGCGGCGGGTGAGCACGCTCGTCTTGCCCGATCCGGCACCGGCCACGATGAGCAGGGACTCGCCGCGGTACTCGACGGCTTCCTTCTGCTGGGGGTTGAGACCCGCCGTGAAGGGGTCGTCGTACCCGCCGGGGCGGTTGCCCGCGCCCGGCTCGGGGGACTGGTCGAAGGGGTCGAGCACGATCGTCATGACCGGGTCAGTCTAGGCGCGCCCTCCGACAGGCGCAGCGGCTGCGGTCCGTGGGCCGCGGGACACACTGCGACGCACCAGGACCGGGATCGGGTCCGACGGCGGACAGGCTGTCGGGCATGAGGACGTGGACCGCAGGTGACGCCGTCGAGCTCGTCGAGCGGAGCTGGGTCTGGATGTCGTTCTTCACGACGCCGGTGACGATCACGGTCGGGGCCGGCTGGTCCTTCCTCGCCGACGGCGGCATCGGGAGCCCCGAGGGCCCGCCCGCTCTCGCCCTCACGATCGTCCTCCTCGCCGTCGTCGCGGGGCTCGTGACGATCGGGGGCGGGGCCGTGGCGCTCCCCTGCACGTACGCACTCGGGTGGGCGCTCGCCCGGATCTCCGCCCGCCGCGGCGTGCACGTCGTCGCGCACGCACTGCTCGCCGGCGGCCTGGCGGCGCTCTGCGTCTGGGTGCTCGAGACGTACTGGTCGCACGCGTGGGCACCCCTCCCGGCCTTCCGCCTGCTCATCTCGGTCTCGGCTGCGGCCGCTGCTGCGATCGCCACCTGGCGGACCGCCCGCGCGACCGCGGCGGTGCGGCGACGACGACTCCGCGGCGTGTGGACGCGGGGAGCTGACGGATCAGTCGGTGGCGCTGTCGACGAGTGACCGCGCCCGCACCGCCAGGTCCGGGTGGTCCGCGAACACCCCGTCCACCCCGGTCCGCACGACCGAGGTGAACCACCGCTCCCAGTCGCCGTGCGCTGCCACGTCGCCCCCGCGCCGCAGTGGCGCCGGCAGGAACCGGTTCTCCGGCCGGAGCGTCCACGTGTAGACGGCGAGCCCCGCAGCGTGCGCGCGCTCGACGATGACGCTCCGGACCGGGCGCGGGTCGTCGACGGCGACGCTGTCGACCCCCGCCATCAGGGTCTTCACGTCGACGCTGATGCCGTGGAACTCCGCGGCGAACCCGGCCAGCGCGGCGTCCGTGCGCTCCGACGCCCACGAGGGAGCCGCCGATCCGTGGGCGGCGACCTCGTCCGCGGCACTGCCACGGGCCTCCTGGAGGTACACGAGCCGACCACCCGTCCCCCGTGCGCCGAGCTGACGGAGCACCGTCTTCTCGAACGACTCGATCGTCAGCCGGTCGTCGCCGCGCCACCCGGCGTCCCCGAGCGTGTCGTCGAGCAGCTGCGCCATCGGGAAGCCGGCCTGCTCGAAGAAGTGCGCGTGCTTGACCTCGGCGACGAGCCCGACCGGTCGGGGCGCCGCGTCGAGGATGCCGAGCAGGTCCTCGAGCCGCAGGACGCCGTCCTCCCCGTCGTGCGCGGCGGACGCCGGACGCAGCTGGGGAAGGCGCTCCCGGACCCGGAGCGTCCGCAGCTCGTCCCACGTGAAGTCCTCGGTGAACCAGCCCGTCACGCTCTGGCCGTCGACGGTCTTCGTCGTGCGCAGGTGTGCGAACTCGGGGTGGTCGGCGACGTCCGTCGTGCCGGACACCTCGTTCTCGTGCCGCAGCACGAGCACGCCGTCCTTCGTCGGCACGAGGTCCGGCTCGATCGCGTCGGCACCGAGGCCGACGGCCAGTTCGTAGGCACTCCGGGAGTGCTCCGGTCGGTGGCCGGAGGCACCACGGTGGGCGATCACACGGGTCATGCGCCGAACCGTAGCCGCTCGACCCTGCCCGCAGGTGTCCTCACGGTGTGCCTGTGGACACATCCGTTCAGCCGTCGCCCCTCGTTCCCAGGCCGCCCGCGGAGGGTCGCTCCGTGACCGTCCGACACCTCTCCACCGCCGTCGAGGCCCGCATCGACCGCGCGGCCCGCCGCCTGCTCGACGCCGGGCACCAGCCGCACCGCCCGGGCCGTCTCGCCCTGACCGAGTTCCTGGTGTTCGGCGCGAAGCAGGCGTGGGCGTGCACGTTCGGGGTGCTGCTCCTCGCGACGATGGTCGTGGTGCACCTGACCGTGCCGCCCGGGGCCCGGAACGACGTCCTCACGATGTCCGCGGCGGCGATCCAGGTCGCGATGCTCGTGTTCGGCCTCGAGACGGTCCGGGAGCTCCGGGTGGTGATGGTCTTCCACGTGGTCGGCACGGTGATGGAGGTCTTCAAGACCCACGTCGGCTCGTGGGAGTACGCGGGCGACGGCTGGCTCGTGGTGGCGGGCGTGCCGCTCTTCTCCGGGTTCATGTACGGCGCGGTCGGGTCGTACATGGTCCGGGTCGTGCGGCTGTTCGACCTGCGCTTCGACCGGTACCCGCGGCAGTGGTCGCTCGTGCTCGTCGCGGCGGGCATCTACGCGAACTTCTTCGGGCACCACTTCGTGTGGGACGCGCGGTACGTGCTGCTCGCCCTGGTCGTGGCCCTGTTCGCACGCACCACGATGCACGTCCGCGTGCACCGCGCGACGCTGCGGATGCCGGTCCTGCTCGCGATGGCCCTCGTCGCGCTGTTCATCTGGCTGGCCGAGAACGTCGCGACCTGGGCCGGCGCCTGGTCCTACCCGGCGCAGGCGGGAGCGTGGCAGCCGGTCGCGCCGACGAAGGTCGTCGCCTGGCTGCTGCTCATGGTCGTCTCGGTCGCGCTGGTCTCGTGGCTGTACCCGCAGGTCCGGTCGGCTCCGGCGGTCGCCGACCGACGGCGTGCGGGCACCGACCGGCCGGGAGGCGCGGCCCGACGCCGCCCCGCAGGCGCCCGTCCGGCGGTCGGCCAGCTCACGACGAGCTCGGGGCAGCCACGCAGACCGCGACCGTAGGCTCCCGGTGTCGGGACCACCGGGTCCCGCTTCCGCTCGCCGCGAATCCTCAGCCTTCCGCGACGGGGCGCCCCTAGGCTGAGAGGACGTAAATCTCCGAGGAAGAGGACACCATGGCCTTCAAGCCCGGTTTCGACCAGTCCCCCGCCTTCAACGACCAGGGCCGTGGCGCCTGGGGCGCCGGCGCTGGTCAGCAGCAGGCGGGCTGGGGACGCACCCCACAGCAGGGACAGTACCCGCAGCAGGGCGGCATGACGCCCGAGCAGCTGCAGTACATGTACGACCGCCCGACGGCGAGCCCGGTCGACACCGACCGCATGTCGTACGAAGACACCATCGTCAAGACGCTGCTCGCGTTCGGCGTGCTCCTCGTCGGTGCCGTCGCCGGCTGGAACCTGCCGCCGATCGTCTGGATCGTCGGCGCGATCGTCGGGTTCGTGCTCGCGCTCGTCAACACGTTCAAGAAGAAGCCGTCGCCGGGGCTCGTCCTGGCGTACGCGTTCTTCGAGGGCCTGTTCGTCGGCGGCATCTCGGCGATGTTCAACAGCCGGTTCGACGGCATCGTCACGCAGGCCGTGTTCGGCACCCTCGGTGTCTTCGCGGTCACGCTGCTGCTCTTCACGTCCGGCAAGGTGCGCGCGACGCCGAAGGCGACCCGGTTCTTCCTCGTCGCGATGGTCGGCTACCTGGTCTTCTCGCTCGTGAACCTCGTGCTCATGTGGACCGGCGTGACGAACTCCGCGTTCGGTCTCCGGAGCTTCGAGATCTTCGGCATCCCGCTGGGCGTCATCATCGGTATCTTCGTGGTGCTCATGGCGGCGTACTCGCTGGTGCTCGACTTCGACCAGATCAAGACCGGCGTCCAGCGCGGCGCTCCCCGCATCTACGCCTGGACCGCGGCGTTCGGTCTCATCGTCACCCTCGTGTGGCTGTACATCGAGATCCTGCGCATCCTCGCGATCCTGGCGAGCAACCGCGAGTAGCTCGCACCTGATCGACACGAAGGGCCCCGGCACACGCCGGGGCCCTTCGTCGTGTGTCGGGAGGTCGGCGCCCGCCCCGACATGTTCTCGTCGCACGACATGCCGCTCACCTCTCGCACGAGCGGCATGTCGTGCGACCGGCACGTCCGCTGGCGGCACGTCGTGCGACCGGGGCGGACCAACCGGGCGACCCGGACGGGCTGAGAGCGGCACGGAGACGCGGCGAGGGCCCGGCACGCAGTGCGTACCGGGCCCTCGGGGCGTCAGGGAGTGGTCACTCCCACTCGATCGTCCCCGGCGGCTTCGACGTGACGTCGAGCACGACGCGGTTCACGTCGGGAACCTCGTTCGTGATGCGGTTCGAGATCTTCGCCAGGGTGTCGTACGGCAGGCGCGTCCAGTCGGCGGTCATGGCGTCCTCCGACGAGACCGGACGGAGCACGATCGGGTGGCCGTAGGTACGACCGTCACCCTGGACGCCCACGGAGCGGACGTCAGCGAGCAGGACGACCGGGCACTGCCAGATCTCCTCGTCGAGGCCGGCCGCGGTGAGCTCCTCGCGCGCGATCTTGTCCGCGGCCCGGAGCAGCTCGAGGCGGTCCTTCGTGACCTCGCCGACGATGCGGATGCCGAGCCCGGGGCCGGGGAACGGCTGGCGGCCGACGATGACCTCGGGCAGCCCGAGCTCGCGGCCGACGGCTCGCACCTCGTCCTTGAACAGGGTGCGCAGCGGCTCGACGAGCTCGAACGTCATGTCCTCGGGCAGGCCGCCGACGTTGTGGTGCGACTTGATGTTCGCGGTGCCGGATCCGCCGCCGGACTCGACCACGTCGGGGTAGAGCGTGCCCTGGACGAGGAACTTGACCTCTCCGGCATCATCGTCGCCGCGCGCCTCGAGCACGAGGGCCTCGGCCGCCGCCTCGAACGTGCGGATGAACTCGCGCCCGATGATCTTGCGCTTCTGCTCGGGGTCGCTGACGCCGGCGAGGGCGTCGAGGAACTGCTGCTCGGCGTCGACCGTGACCAGGCGGACACCGGTCGAGGCGACGTAGTCCTCCTCCACCTGCTTGCGCTCGTCGGCGCGCAGGAGCCCGTGGTCGACGAAGACGCAGGTGAGCTGGTCACCGACGGCCCTGTGCACCAGGGCCGCGGCGACGGCGGAGTCGACACCGCCCGAGAGCCCGGCGATGACGCGTGCCGAGCCCACCTGCGCGCGGATCCGCTCGACCTGCTCCTCGATGACGTTCGCGGAGTTCCAGTCACCGGGGAGGCCTGCGGCGCGGTGCAGGAAGTTCTCGAGCACGGCCTGGCCGTACGCGGAGTGCTTCACCTCGGGGTGCCACTGCACGCCGTAGAGCTTGCGCTCGTCGGAGGCGAACGCGGCGACCGGGGTCGAGGCGCTCGACGCGAGGACCGCGAAGCCCTCCGGCGCCTTCGCCACGGAGTCGCCGTGCGACATCCACGTGACCTGGGACTCGGGCTGGTCACCGAGCAGCACGCTGTCGGTGCCCGACACGGTCACGTCGGTGGCGCCGTACTCGCGGAGGCCGGTGTGCGCGACCTCACCGCCGAGCGACTTCGCCATGGCCTGGAAGCCGTAGCAGATGCCGAGCACGGGCACGCCGAGGTCGAGGATCTCACCGTCGAGGGACGGCGCACCGTCCTCGTACACGGACGACGGACCACCGGAGAGCACGATGGCCGCCGGGTCCTTCTCGCGGACCTCGTCCGCCGTGATCGAGTGCGGGACGATCTCGCTGTAGACGTTCGCCTCACGCACGCGCCGTGCGATCAGCTGGGCGTACTGCGCGCCGAAGTCGACGACCAGGACGGGGCGCTGTTCGGTCTCGCTCACCGAGCGGCCTCCTTCTCACGCTGCTGGGCAGCGGTCAGCTCGTGGTAGGTGTCCATGGCCTTCTGCTGCATGCGGTGCTCCACCACGAAGGACATGAACGGGATGATGCCGCCGAGGGCGATGAGCAGGAAGCGCGACGGCCTCCAGCGCATGATGCTCCACAGGCGGAAGTCCGTGAACAGGTACAGCACGTAGAGCCAGCCGTGCGCGATGAGGATCGCGATCGACAGGTTGAACGTGCCGGGTGCTTCGCCCGCGGTGCCGTTCGGCACGAAGAACGGGCCGTTGCCGAGCTGCATCTCGAGCTGCAGCGGCGTGTACTTGATGACGACCTCGATCACGAGCGCGAGCAGCAGCACGCCGGTGATGTACGCGGAGACGCGGTACCACTTCACCGCGCCCGGGATCTTCGGGATGTCACGCGTGCGGACGGTCAGGGCCATGGGGTCGATCCTACCGGTGCGACCGGGCGGGCTCGGCGGGCTCCCCCGGGCTCCCGGCGGCGTCGGTGTCCGCGGCCGCGGCCTCGCGGGCGTCCTCCTGCTCGCGCTCCCAGGCGTCCTTCACGAACCGGTACCAGAGGAACACGGCGAACCCGGCGAACACGACCCACTCGATCGCGTAGAAGAGGTTGAGCCAGTCGAAGCGGACCTCGCGCGTCGGAGCACGGTCGGCGATGGTGCCGAGGTCGGCGGCCTTCGCGGTGGTGCCGTCGGCGACGACGTACCCGATGTACATCCGGTCATCGAAGGCCTTCCAGGTGTTCACGAACCGGGCCGGGGCCACGGCCGAGTACTCACCCTTGCTGTAGGCGTCCTGGTCCGGGGACTCTGCTGGGTAGTAGCGCCCCTGCACCGTGAGCTCCTGGCCGTCGGTGAGGCGCTCGCCCCCCGCCTCGGCCTGTCGCCGCTGGTCGGACCAGCCGATGACGACCGGCAGGCTCGCACCGGTCTCCGTGTCGACGAGGTGTCCGATGGCCTGGTAGGTGCCGCCGCCGGACCGCCCGGTCAGGATCGTCGTGTCACCCGCGACGAACGTGCCCGTGACGGAGATGCGCTGCCCGGCGATGGACTCCGACGCCGCACGGCCGGGCTCGGTGACGTCGTCGAGGGCCTTGCGGGTCTCGGTCGTCGCCGGCAGGGGCTTGCCGTTCGCGATGCTCCGCTCGAGCTGCCACTTGCCGAGGCCCGCGAAGGTCCCGGCGAGCACGAGCGCCAGCAGGAGCAGTGCGATCCACCTCGGTCGTCGGGCTACGGCCCACATCTGTATCAGTACTCCGGATCGCGCTGGCGGACCGGGCGCTTCGGGCGCTCGGCAGGGATGTCCACCGGCGACGTCACGGGTTCGCTCGTCGTCGGCTCCGGTGACCCATTCTCGCGCTCTTCCCTGCCCGCAGCCTCCACGAGGGCGAACTCCTCGGCGAACTGGCGGTCCCGCTCGGCACGACGCGCGGCGGCCGCCGCGTCCTGGTCGGCGACGCCGGCCTCGGCGGCGGTGTCGATCGCCTCGTCGAGGGCCGGTCCGGCCGGGATCCCGACACCGGCAGCGCCGGCAGCGCCGGCAGCACCCGTCGCGCCGTCCGGACCCGAACGGCCCGTACCGCGGCCGAGCCGGTCGCGCAGGCGCTGGCGCAGCCGCGCCACCCGGGCGGGACGCACCACGAGGCGGCCGATCCGGTCCGAGTTGACGGCGAGCAGCGGACCCAGGACGGCCATCACGAGGACGTAGAGGCCCGCGAAGGCGGTGATCCGCGCCTCCAGGCCGGCGGCAGCCGAGAGCGTCGCGAGGATCAGCGCGAACTCGCCACGGTTGACCAGGATCACCGCGGTGTTGATCCCCTGCTGGACGTTGAAGCCGTTCATGCGGGCGACGAGCTGCCCGGCGACGGCGTTCAGCACGATGGTCATGCCGATCGCGCCGAGGACGGGCCAGAGCACCTCGCCGAAGGTCGACAGGTCGAGTCCGAGGCCGAAGTTCACGAAGAAGAACGCCGCGAACACGTCGCGCATCGGGAGCGCCAGCTGCTCGATGCGGTCCCGGTACCGGGTCGCACCGCAGAGCAGGCCGATCACGAACGCACCGATGGCGTCGGTCACGCCGAGCAGGTCACCGATGCCGCCGAACATCACCGCCAGCCCGAAGAACAGCACCGTGAACAGCTCGTCGTCGCGGGTGGCGAAGATCTTCGACACCCACTTGCCGGCGAACCGGGCGAGCGTGAACATGACGATGAGGAAGCCGAACGCGAGCGCGAGCTTGCCGACCACGGCCCAGAGGTTCGTGTCGCCGGAGAGCACCACGGAGACGATCGCCAGGTAGATGGCGATGAAGACGTCCTCGATGACGGTGACGCCCAGGATCATCGGGGTCTCGTCGTTCGCCAGGCGCCGCAGCTCGATGAGCAGCTTCGTGACGATCGCACTCGACGACGTGGCCGTCATGCCCGCGATGATCAGGGCCTCTCGCGTGCCCCAGCCGAGCGAGAACCCGAAGGCGAACCCGACGCCCATGTTGATGGCGACGTACGTGCCGCCGGAGACCAGGAGCTTCCCGGCGTTGCCGTAGAACTCCTCCTGGTCGAACTCCAGCCCGAGGTTGAAGAGCAGGAGGATGAGCCCGAAGGTCGCGATGAGCTCGATCGTGTGCGACTCGACGTTGAGGCCGATCCACGGGGTGTGCGGGCTCGCGATGAGCCCGACCACCATGTAGATCGGGATGGCGGGCAGACCGATCGTCTTGCCCAGGCGCCCGAGCACGTAGGCGATGACGAAGAGCACACCGATGGTGAGCAGTTCGCCGCCGAGGTGCACGGGTCAGCTCCCGGGCGGCGCCTCGGCGGCAGCCGCCGCCAGCTGTCCGCTGCGGTAGAAGGAGAACGCCTTGGCGACCTTCTCGGGAGCGCCGGCGACGACGATGGTGTCACCGGGGAACACGACGAAGTCCGGCGAGGGAGCGGGGTTGGCGCTGTCGCCGCGGACCACGGCGACGACGGTCAGGCCGATGAAGCCCGAGTCGTGCAGGTCGCCGAGGGGCTTGCCGGCGATGGCGTCCTCGTAGTCGACGCTGAACCAGTCGATCGACAGGCCGGGGATCTCGTCGAGCTTGTCGAGGCCCTCGGTGATCCGGGTACCGCCGAGCAGTTCGGCGAGGGTGTGCGCCTCGTCCTCGCTCAGGCGGAGCGAGACCTTCTCCGACTTGTCCGCGCCGTCGGAGACGTCGGCGAACGAGATGAGGTCGGAGTGCCCCGACCGGTGCGTGATGACACCGCACTTGCCACCGTCGTCGGTGTAGAAGCTGTGCAGCACGCCGACTCCGGGGAGTTTGACGCGATGGACGTCGACCATGATGGCTCCCTTGGTGAGTACCCCGATGATAACCACCGGGTGCGGCGGCCCATTCCACGGGTCATCCGGTCGGTGGACGCGTGCCGGTCCGGCCCGTCGCTAGCCTCGCCGCATGGGGAACACCGGGGGCCGTACCCGCATCGTCGTCGCCGTCGTCGGGGTGGTGGTCGTCGCGGCCTACGCGGCGCTGCTGGCCGTGAACGCACTCGTGCTGGATCCGCTCGGCGCGGTACCGGGGCGCTCGCTCGAGCAGATCTACGCGCGGGTGGACGTGGGCAACGACGTGGCGCAGGACGTCGTCGGCGTGCTCGTCGTCGCGGGCATCGGCGTGGGACTGGCGCTCACCGCAGCGGTCGTCGGACTCGCGTCGCGGCTGCCGGCGACGACGATCGCGGTGCTGCACCTCGGCGTCCTCGCTGCGGGCGCCCTCGCGACGTTCCAGTCGGGCTTCTGGCTCGGCATGGACGTCGCCGACTCGTGGCCGACCGACGGCGCCGCGCACACGATCTGGTCCGGCGTGCTGTACCTGACGAGCACGGCGGCGCTCATCGCGATCCCGGCCGTGCTCGTCGGCACCGCCGTCCGGACCCGCACCCACAACACGCAACGTCGGCGACAGCTCGCAGCGGAGTAGCGCTGCGCGGAACCGCCGAGGTTGCGTTTCGCGGGAGGGACGCGGCGAGGCGACGGACGGGAGGCGCGTGGCGGGGCCGCCACGCGCCTCCCGTCCGGTGACCTACCGCGGTTCGCTCGTCTTCTCGCCCTCGACCTGCTCGTCCGTCGCCTTCGCGCCGTCGGCACCGCTCGACCGGCCACCGCCGACCACCACGTCGTCCTCGTCGAAGCCGAACGCGATGTCCGGCGCCTCGAGGCGCACCCGGTCGGCCGACTCGTCGTCGGGCTGCAGCTGCGACTCGCGCTCGGCGGCGACGCGCTTCAGGTAGTTCGACACCTCGTGCTCGGTCGTCTCCTGGTCCCACCCGAGCACGCCGGCCATGAGCTTCGCGGCGACCGGGGCCGCCTCTTCTCCGCGGTCCCACGCCTCGATCGAGATGCGGGTGCGGCGAGCGAGGACGTCCTCCAGGTGCAGGGCGCCCTCGTGCGAGGCCGCGTAGACGACCTCGGCACCGATGTAGTCGTCCGCCTGCGGCAGCGGCTCAGCGAGCGACGGGTCCTGCTCGACGAGCTGCAGCACCTCGGTGGCCTGGGTTCCGTACCGGTTGAGCAGGTGCTCGATCCGGACCTTGTGCACGCCGAACTGCCGAGCGGTGC
Organism: Curtobacterium sp. 179-B 9B NHS; assembly: GCF_045370965.1. Lineage (NCBI taxonomy): Bacteria > Bacillati > Actinomycetota > Actinomycetes > Micrococcales > Microbacteriaceae > Curtobacterium > Curtobacterium sp. 179-B 9B NHS. The sequence goes on along the minus strand of NZ_JBIQDQ010000005.1, from coordinate 139,103 downwards.
GCCCGCGACGGTTCCAGGCCGCCGGGTAGCCCTCGGCACCGACCAGCGGGATGTCCTCGGTCGTCGACGCCGGGATCTTGCCGTCCATCGCCGCGACCGCCTCGTCGATGGCGTCCTTGCCCATCACGCGGTAGGTCGTCCACTTGCCGCCCGCGACCACGACCAGGCCCGGAGCGGTGTGCGCGACGACGTGCTCACGGCTGAGCTGCGACGTCTGGTCCGACTCGCCCGCGAGCAGCGGTCGGAGGCCGGCGTAGACGCCCTCGACGTCCTCGCGGGTGAGCGGCACCGCGAGGACCTTGTTCACGTGCTCGAGGATGTAGTCGATGTCCGCCGCGGTCGCCGCCGGGTGGGCCTTGTCGAGGTTCCAGTCGGTGTCCGTCGTGCCGACGAGCCAGTGCCGGCCCCACGGGATGACGAACAGCACGCTCTTCTCGGTGCGGAGGATCATGCCGGTGTTCGACTGGAAGCGGTCGCGCGGGATCACGAGGTGCACGCCCTTCGACGCCCGCACCTTGAACTGCCCGCGGGTGCCGACCATCGCCTGGGTGTCGTCGGTCCAGACGCCCGTCGCGTTCACGACCTGCTTCGCCCGGATGTCGAACTTCTCGCCCGTCTGGATGTCGTGCGCGTGCGCCCCGACCACCCGCTCCCCGACCTTGACGAACCCCTCGATGCGGACCCGGCTCGCCGCGTGCGCGCCGTACGACGCTGCGGTGCGCACGAGCGACGCGACGTAGCGGGCGTCGTCGACCTGGGCGTCGTAGTAGGTCATGCCGCCGACGAAGGCGTCCTTCTTCAGGCCCGGCATGTTCTTGAGGACCTGCTTGCGACTGAGGTGCCGGTGGTGCGGGACCCCGGGCGGACGACCGCCGGACCAGCTGAACACGTCGTACATCGCCATGCCGATGCCGATGTAGAAGCGCTCCCACACGCGGTGGTTGAGCGGGTAGAGGAACCGCACGGGCTTCACCAGGTGCGGGGCGATGCGCTGCAGCAGCAGGCCGCGTTCGATCAGGGCCTCGCGCACGAGCGCGAAGTTCAGCTGCTCGAGGTAGCGGATGCCGCCGTGCACGAGCTTCGACGAGCGGCTCGACGTCCCCGAGCCCCAGTCGCGGGCCTCGACGATGCCGACGCTCAGGCCGCGGGTGACGGCGTCGAGCGCGCTGCCACCGCCGACGATGCCGCCGCCGACCACCAGGACGTCGAGCTCCCGGGTCTTCATCGCCTCGATCGCGGCGGCGCGCTCCTCCGGACCGAGCTTGGCCGCCGGGTCGAAGCCGACGCTCGCGCTCGGTGCCGTGGCACGCCGGGCGTCCTCGACGGTGCTCTCGGCACCTGCGCTCGTCGCGTCCGTGCTGGTCTGCGTGGTGCTGCTGGCTGGCTTGGCCATCGTCGCCTCCGTGCGGGTTGCGCGCACGGAGCCGGCCTCCGCGCACGGGAGCGCCGAGGCGTCACCCGTGCGGGAGCACGGGTGCCACCGTCACTGCTGGTGGTACGGCGCCACGACCACTTCTACTCGCTGGAACTCCTTGACGTCGGAGTATCCGGTGGTGGCCATCGACCGACGCAGCGCACCGACCAGGTTCGCGCGGCCGTCCCACGACGGCGTCGGCCCGTTCAGCACGTTCTCGAGCGGGGCGATCTGCCCGACCTCGACCCGACGACCGCGGGGCAGCTCGGCGTGGTGTGCCTCGGCACCCCAGTGGAAGCCACCACCCGGGGCCTCGGTCGCGCGGGCCAGTGCGGTGCCGAGCATGACGGCGTCGGCGCCGACGGCGATCGCCTTGACGATGTCGCCGGCGGTGTCGAGCCCGCCGTCCGCGATGACGTGCACGTAGCGGCCGCCGGACTCGTCCATGTAGTCGCGTCGGGCACCGGCGACGTCAGCCACCGCGGTCGCCATCGGCGCGTGGATGCCGAGGGCGGCGCGGGTCGTCGAGGCCGCCCCGCCGCCGAAGCCGACGAGCACGCCCGCGGCACCGGTGCGCATGAGGTGCAGCGCCGACGTGTACGTCGAGGCACCGCCCACGATGACCGGCACGTCGAGCTCGTAGATGAACTTCTTGAGGTTGAGCGGCTCCTGGTTCTGGGAGACGTGCTCCGCCGAGACCGTCGTGCCGCGGATGACGAACAGGTCGACACCGGCGTCGACGACCGTCTGCGAGAACTCCTGCGTGCGCTGCGGGCTGAGCGAACCGGCGACCGGCACCCCGGCGGCACGGATCTCGGCCAGGCGCGCGGTGATCAGCTCGGCCTTGACCGGCTCGGAGTAGATCTCCTGCATGCGCTTCGTGACGTTGCCGTCCGTGAGGGTCTTGATCTCCTCGTAGTACGGCGTCGGGTCCTCGTACCGGGTCCACAGGCCCTCGAGGTCGAGCACGCCCAGGATCCCGAGCTCGCCCATCTGGATGACCGTCGCCGGCGAGGACACCGAGTCCATCGGCGCCGAGAGGATCGGCGACGCGAAGGTGAACGCGTCGATCGACCACTGCACGCTCACGTCGTGCGGGTCGCGGGTGCGCCGCGAGGGGACCACCGCGATGTCGTCGAACGCGTACGCCCGACGGCCGCGCTTGCCTGCACCGATCTCGACTTCAGTCACCGGGCAAGCCTAGCGGGCGGGGTCCCGGAGTGGGACGGGTGGACGGTGCAGGGCGACGCCGTACCGGTGGGGGCACGGTGCTGGGGCTGGTGCGGGTGCTGGGGCTGGTGCGGGTGCTGGTGCTGGTGCTGCTCAGCGTCGCGGTCGTGTCCGTCGCTTCCGCAGGGCCCGGAGGACCAGGCCGAGCAGGAGCGCGAGCACGACGAGGACCGCGAGCAGGGCGGCGGCGACCTTGACCAGCAGTGCGGCGCCCACGAAGAGCACGGCGAAGACGACCCAGACGAGGGCGTCGAGCACGAGGGGGCCGGGGGTCCGCACGTGCGTCACGCTAGCCGACGGACGGGGAGCCGGCGTGCGCGGGCCGGGCCGGCGGGGCGGGGGTGGGTCGCGCCTCCCGGCCGAGCCGGACGCAGGTGGCGGCGGCGAGACGCCGGCGTCGACGCGAGACGCGAGACGCGAGACGCCTCGGTCGACGCGAGACGCCCCGGTCGACGCGAGACGCACTCGGATCCGGCGGTGTCTCGGTGTGACCACGGCGTCTCGCTGACACGCCGGCGCCTCGGCGCCACGAACGCCACGACCGCGACCGCGACCGCGACCGCGACGCCACCCCGAGCCTGACGACGCCCGGGCATGAGGACGGGGCCGCGCGGCGCATCAGCAGCCTGCGCGGCCCCGTCGGGGTGCGGGTACCACCCCCACAGCAGTACCCGCGGGTCGACCCCGCTCAGCGAGCGGAGTCGACGTCCTTGGCGAGCGTCCCCAGGTAGAGCTCGATGACCTTCGGGTCGTCGGCGAGCTCACGCCCGGTGCCCGAGTACGCGTTCCTCCCCTGGTCGAGCACGTACCCACGATCGCAGATCTGCAGACAGCGTCGCGCGTTCTGCTCGACCATGATGATCGACACCCCGGCCTTGTTGATCCGGCGCGTGCGGATGAACGTCTCGTCCTGGCGCACCGGCGACAGGCCCGCGGAGGGCTCGTCGAGCAGCAGCACCTTCGGGTCCATCATCAGCGCGCGGGCCATCGCGACCGACTGCCGCTCACCACCCGACAGCGAGCCCGCCCGCTGGGTCCGCCGCTGGCCGAGGACCGGGAACAGGTCGTAGATGACCTCGAGCCGCTCGGCGAACTTCTTCGGGCGCAGGTACAGGCCCATCTGCAGGTTCTCCTCGATCGAGAGCGAGGGGAACACGTTGTTCGTCTGCGGGACGAAGCCGACGCCGGCCTGGACGAGCTTGTTCGCCTTGAGGTTCGTGATGTCCTCGCCCTGCAGGGAGACCGAGCCCTCGCGGATCGACACCAGGCCGAACAGTGCCTTGAGGAGCGTCGACTTGCCGGCACCGTTCGGACCGATGATGCCGATGAGCTCGCCCGGGTAGCAGTCGAGGTCGCAGCCGTTGAGGATGTTCACGCCCGGCAGGTACCCCGCGACGAGGTTCTTCGCGGTCAGGACGGGCTCGCCGCGGTCGATCGTCGCGGTTGCGCTCGTCGCGCTCGTCGCACCCGTCGTCGGACTGGAGGCGCGGCCCGCGTCAGCTGCGTTCGTTGCGTCGGTCATCGGGTCGCCTCCTGCTCGTCCTGCTTGCGGTCGTCCGCCTTCGGGTGGTCGTCCGCTGCTTCCTCTTCGGCCACCTCGTCGGCCAGCTCCTCGTAGGTCTCCTCGGTGAGGAGCGAGTCGTCGCCCAGGTCGGTGTCGTGGTGCGCTCCGAGGTACGCGTCGATGACGGCGCGGTCGTCCATCACCGTGTCGGCCGGGCCCTCGGCGACGACCTTGCCCTCGGCCATCACGACCACCCAGTCGGAGATGTGCCGGACCATGTGCATGTCGTGCTCCACGAAGAGCACGGTCATGCCGTCGTCGCGCAGCGACTGGATGTGTCCGAGCAGCGACTGGGTGAGCGCGGGGTTCACGCCCGCCATCGGCTCGTCGAGCATGATCATCGTCGGGTCGGACATCAGTGCGCGGGCCATCTCGAGGAGCTTCCGCTGCCCGCCCGACAGGGAACCTGCGTAGTCGTCCTGCTTCTCGAGGAGCTTGAAGCGGGCGAGCAGGTCCTCGGCCTTGGCGGTGATCTCGCGCTCGCGCTTCCGCCACAGCGCCGGGACGAGGCCGACGAAGAAGTTCTCGCCCGGCTGGTCGCGGGCGCCGAGCAGCATGTTCTGCATCACGGTGAGGCGGCTCAGCGCCTTCGTGAGCTGGAACGTGCGGACCATGCCCTTGTTGGCGATGTGCGTCGCGCTCGTCTTCTGCAGCGTGTCGCCGTTGAAGCGGGTCGTCGCGCCGGGGCTCGGCTTGTCGAAGCCGGTCAGCAGGTTGAAGAACGTCGTCTTGCCGGCGCCGTTCGGGCCGATCAGGGCGGTGATGGTGCCGCGCTGCACCTCGAGGTGGTCGACGTCGACCGCGGTCATGCCGCCGAAGTGCCGGGTGACGCCGTCGACCGTCAGGATCGGGTCGGACTTCGTGTGGGTGTAGGTCTCAGACACTGAACGACAGCTCCTTCTTGTTGCCCAGGAGTCCCTGTGGCCGGAACACGATGAGGAGCATGAGCGCGACGCCGACGAGCACGTAGGAGAACTGCTCCGCCTGCTGCGCGTTCATGATCGAGTCGGGGATGAAGTCCCCGGCGAGGGTGCGGACGAAGAGCCGCACGACGAAGAACAGGATCGCCCCGAGCACCGGACCGAACACGGTCGCGGCACCGCCGAGGATCAGCGCGGTCCAGATGAAGAACGTCATGGAACGGCCCATCGCGTCCGGCTGCACGGAACTCGGCAGCACGTAGATCACCCCGGCGAGCGCACCGAGCGCGCCGCCGAACACGAGCGCCTGCATCTTGTACGAGTAGACGTTCTTGCCGAGGGACCGCACGGCGTCCTCGTCCTCGCGGATGGCCTTCACGACGCGACCCCACGGGCTGCGCATGAGCAGGAAGAGCACGAGGGTGAAGAGCGCCACGAGGCCCCAGGCCGCGATGCGGATCCACCAACCGTTGACGCCGTTGTTCGAGTACGTGAACCACAGGATGCTCGTGGTGCCGTCGGGCAGCGGGCTGAGGGCGTTGAACGGGTCGCGGTAGCTCGACCCGGCGATGCCGTTCGAGCCGCCGGTGGTGTTCGTCAGCAGGCTGGAGCGTCCGACCATGCGGATGATCTCGGCGCCGGAGATCGTCACGATCGCCAGGTAGTCGCCGCGCAACCGCAGGGTCGGGATGCCGAGGATGACCGCGAACACGATCGCGACCGCCAGGGCGACGAGCACCGCCATGACGAAGGGCAGGCCGTTCGTGATCGAGATCGCGAAGCCGTAGGCGCCGAGCAGCAGGAACGCCGCCTGGCCCATGTTGATCAGTCCGGTCAGACCGAAGTGCACGTTGAGGCCGATCGCGGCCAGGGCGAACGCCGCCGTGGTGGGGGCGAGGGCCTCCTGCGTCAGCGAGGACAGCAGGTTCACGATGTAGTCCATGTCGGTGCTCCCTTAGCCGATGCGCTCGGCGCGACCGAAGATGCCCTGCGGCCGGAACAGCAGGATGAGGATGAGGATCACGAGGGCCGTGGCGTACTTGAAGTCACCCGGCAGCACGAGGTTCGTGAGCTCGACGACGATGCCGATGATCATCGAGCCGACGAGGGCGCCGTACGCGGTGCCGAGACCGCCGAGCGTGACGGACGCGAACATGAGCAGCAGCAGCTGGAGGCCGGTCTGCCAGTTCACGCCGTTGAGCACCAGGCCGAGCATCACGCCGGACAGGCCCGCGAGGCCGGCGGCGAGCGTCCACACGAAGCGGATGACGCGGTCGACGTCGATGCCGGACGCCGCGGCGAGCGCCGGGTTGTCCGACACGGCGCGGGTGGCACGGCCGAAGCGGGTCTTGGCCAGGAACAGGCCGGTGCCGACGAGGACGACGAGCGCGATGCCCATCGCGACGTAGGACTGCACGGTCAGCGTGAGACCGGCGAAGGTCACCGTCTCGGGGTTGCCCTGCTGGATGCGGACGGTCGAGGCGCCGAAGAAGTACTGGAAGGCGTACTGCGCGGCGATCGACAGACCGATCGTGACGATCATGAGCTGGGTGAGGCTGATCCGACGGCGGCGCAGTGGCCTCCAGATCGCGGCGTCCTGCAGGTACCCGGTCGCCGCACAGAGCAGCGTGACGACGATGCCGGTCACCCAGATGTTCCAGCCGAGCTGGTTCGCGAAGACGTAGGCGAGGAGACCGCCGAGGGTCACCTGCTCACCGTGCGAGAAGCTCGACAGGCCGGTGGTGCCGTAGATGAGCGACAGGCCGACCGACGCGAGGGCGATGAGGAGCCCGAGCCGGATGCCCGACGCGAGCTGCTGCCAGGCGCGTGCGGCGCTGACGCTGCTCGTGTCGTCGCTGGTGGTGGCGCCCTGCTGGTCGGACAGCTGGAAGATCTGGCCGACGTTGGCGTTGAGCGTGGCGTTCACCTTGCGCTCGGCGTCGGCGGCGTTCGTCAGGTACTGCCCCTTCGGCAGCGAGTCCTGGTCGACGCTGACGGTGTACTGCCCCGCCGTGGTCACGGACACCGACCAGCGCCCGGCGTCGTCGGTGGTCGCGGTCTGCGCGAACCCGCCGGCCCCGGCGACGTCGACGTCGACCCCGGTCGCGGGCTTCCGCTCGGAGTCGAGGATGGTGCCCCGGATGCAGCCGTTCGTGGGGCTGACCGTGCAGGGGCCGGAGCTCGCCGGTGCGCCGGTGCTCGGGCTGCTGCTGGCGGAGGGACTGCTCGTCGCCGCGTCGGCTGCGGGCGACACTGCCCAGTCGACCGCGAAGGTGGCGAGGAAAGCGAGGAAGAGTACTGCGGCGAGGACCAGGCGGTTGCGACCTGGTGCCCCACGGCGGAATCGGCGCATGAGCGCTGACCCCGGCGGAGTGATGGAACCCACGGATGAGCCTCTCGTTCGGATAGTCGAGGACCATAGGGATTTTTTGTGTCCCCCGTGTTTCCAGCACGTCTCCTGCACAAATCGTGCTGCATTCGTGACCGAGACCCCGTCGATCCGCGGAAATCCGCCCGTCCAGCCGGTACAGGACTCTCAGGAACGGGTCGTCGGACCGCTGTCGGCCCGCGCGCGGCGCCCGCCGTGCCCGGACGGTCGGGGGACGACGGAATGGCGGGAGTGTCCCGCGCGTTACCATGGCCCATCGGGAACCCGACGACGCGCCCCGGTGCCACCACTTCACCTCGCCCACGAAGGGGAACCATGGACCAGCCGGATCCGTTCGGATTCATCGGACTCACGTACGACGACGTCATGCTCCTGCCCGGGCACACCGACGTCATCCCGAGCGAGGCGTCCACGACGTCCCGGCTCACGAAGCGCATCGACGTGCACGTCCCGCTGCTGTCGGCTGCGATGGACACCGTGACCGAGGCGCGCATGGCGATCGCGATGGCCCGTCAGGGCGGCATCGGCATCCTCCACCGCAACATGTCCATCGCGGACCAGGCCGCGTACGTCGACAAGGTCAAGCGGTCCGAGTCCGGCATGATCACCAACCCCGTGACGACGACCCCGGACGCGACCGTGGCCGAGGTCGACGCCGTCTGCGGGCAGTTCCGCGTCTCCGGGCTGCCGGTCGTCGAGTCGGACGGCACCCTCGTCGGCATCATCACGAACCGTGACATGCGCTTCGTCGCACCGTTCGAGACGGCGACCACCCTCGTCCGCGACGTCATGACCAAGGCGCCCCTCATCACCGCGCCCGAGGGCATCGACCCCGAGGACGCGGTCGCGATCTTCGCGCAGCACAAGATCGAGAAGCTCCCGCTCGTCGACGCCGACGGCAAGCTCCGCGGCCTCATCACCGTCAAGGACTTCGACAAGAGCGAGAAGTACCCGGACGCCACGAAGGACGACGAGGGCCGCCTGCGCGTCGGCGCCGCGATCGGCTTCTTCGGCGACGCCTGGCAGCGCGCCGAGGCCCTGCGCGACGCGGGCGTGGACGTGCTCGTCGTCGACACCGCCAACGGCGAGAGCGAGGGCGTGCTCGACATGGTCCGCCGCCTGAAGGCCGCCCCGTCGTTCGCCGGCATCGACGTCATCGGTGGCAACGTGGCGACCCGACAGGGCGCGCAGGCGCTCATCGACGCCGGCGTGGACGCCGTCAAGGTCGGCGTCGGGCCGGGCTCGATCTGCACCACCCGCGTGGTCGCCGGCGTCGGCGTCCCGCAGGTCACCGCCGTGTACGAGGCGTCGCTCGCCGCGCGTGAGGCCGGCGTGCCGGTCATCGCCGACGGCGGTCTGCAGTACTCGGGCGACATCGCGAAGGCCCTGGTCGCCGGTGCTGACACCGTCATGCTCGGGTCGCTCCTCGCGGGCACCGACGAGAGCCCGGGCGAGCTCGTCTTCGTCGGCGGCAAGCAGTACAAGGCGTACCGCGGGATGGGCTCCCTCGGCGCACTGCAGACCCGCGGCGAGAAGACCTCGTACTCGAAGGACCGCTACTTCCAGGCCGACGTCCCCTCGGACGAGAAGCTCATCCCCGAGGGCATCGAGGGCCAGGTCCCCTACCGCGGCTCGGTGGCGAACGCCGTCTACCAGCTCGTCGGCGGACTGCGGCAGTCGATGTTCTACGTCGGTGGCCGCACGGTGCCGGAGCTCAAGGCCCGCGGCAAGTTCATCCGCATCACCGCGGCCGGGCTCAAGGAGTCCCACCCGCACGACATCAAGATGGTCGTCGAGGCCCCGAACTACCGCGGCTGACCCCGGACTCCTCCCCTCCCGCGCTTCTGCGCGAGACGCACCCGTTGCGTCGAGACGCCGCCGAATCCGGCGGCGTCTCGGCGATCCGGGGGCGTTTCACGTTGACGGTGGCGTCTCGCTCGCTCCTGCACCGAGGGTGACGGCCGGGAGGCCCTCCACAACGCACGCTGTCGCCGCTCTTCCGCCACGTGGTCACGCGAGACTGCCGCGCATGTCAGTCACGCCGTCTCCCGTCCTCGCCGGTCGTCCGGCGGACCTCCGCGACCCGGTGCGCCTGTTCCACGGCGCGGCGGTCGAGCGCGAGGCGTGGGACGGTCTGGACGAACGTGGACGCCGGCGACTCGTGGTGCGCACCCGGGCCGCGGCGCTGCACCGTCCAGCGGTCGTCTCGCACCGGTCCGCCGGGGCGCTGTGGGGCTTCCCCGAACTCGGGCGCTGGGACTGGCGCCTGCACGTGATCGACCCTGCGCTCCGGAAGACGCACGTCGGCCGAGGCGTCGTGCGGCACACCGGTGACCTGTCGGAGGGCGACGTCGCCGATGCAGCCGGGGTCCCGGTGACGTGCCTGCTCCGGACGGTGGTCGACATCGTGCACGTCGCACCCCTGGCACACGCGGTCCTCGTGCTCGACCACGTGCTGCACGACGGGGCCGCGTCGCTCCCGGACCTCGAGCGTGCTCTCGCGGCCCGTGCGGGGACACGTGGTTCGCGTGTGGCCCGGACGGCGCTCGAGTTCGCGGACGGCGCCGCCGAGTCCCCGGGCGAATCGGTCAGCAGGGTGGCGATGCGGGAACTCCGAGTCGCTCCAGCGGTACTGCAGCGGGAGTTCGACACCGACGCCGGACGCTTCCGGGTGGACTTCTGGTGGCCTGACGCCGGCGTCGTCGGCGAGTTCGACGGCCGGGTCAAGTACGACGACCGTGAGGCCTTGTGGACGGAGAAGCGCCGCGAGGACGCACTGCGACGGCTACCCGAGGTGAGGGGCTTCGCACGGTGGGGCATGCGCGAAGCGCTCGACCCGGGGCTCCTGGCGCCCGTGCTGCTCGCGGCGGGCCTCCCGCTCGGGCGCGGCTGGGCCGAGCGGTCGCGGTGATCGAGTCCCTCGGCGCTCCGTCGCCGAGACGCCACCGTCTGGAGGGCGTTGTGGCTCCTCGAGACGCCGGTGTCCACCCGAGACGCCGCCGAACTGCCGAGACACCGTCGGATTCGCGGGCGTCTCAGCGTGTTCAGGGCGTTTCAGCGTGTTCAGGGCGTCTCGAGCCAACGACGGCGTCCCGGGCCGCGACGGGGAGCCGCCCCCGCCGCCTACGCGCTCCGCCAGTCGTCGGAGGTGATGTGGCTGCCGCCGTGGGGGCCCATCTGGAGCATGCCGCCGTCGACGGGCAGGGACACCCCCGTGATGTACGACGATGCCGGCGACGCCAGGAACGTCACCGCGGCCGCGATCTCCCACGCGTTGCCCGGCCGGCCGAGCGGGACCCCCGGCCGGGAGATCGTGTGCGGGTCCTCGTCCTCGGCACCGGTCATCCGGGTCGCGATCTCGCCCGGCGCGACGGCGTTGGCCGTGATCCCGGACGGAGCGAGCTCGATCGCGATCGTCTTCAGGAGCCCACCGAGCCCGTGCTTCGCTGCGTCGTACGCGCTCGACCCGTACCGGGGCTGGTGCTCGTGGACGCTCGTGATGCCGATGATCCGCCCGCCGGTGCCCTGTCGGACCATGTGCCGCGCTGCTGCCTGGATCGTGACGAACGCCCCGTCGAGGTCGGTGGCGACGGTGTGCCGCCACTGCTCGAGCGTGATGTCCAGGAACGGCGCGTTGTCGCCCGTGCCCGCATCGGCGACGATCACGTCCACGCCGCCGAGCTGCGCCACGAGGCGGTCGATCACGGCGCCCGCCTGGTCGAGCTGCGTCACGTCGATCTGCTCGACGAAGGCCTGCCGTCCGGCCTGTCGGACCTCGGCGGCGGTCTCCTCGGCGCGCTCGGGCTCGGACAGGTAGGTGATGCCGACGTCCATGCCGGCGGCAGCGAGCGCCACCGCGGTGGCCTTGCCGATGCCGGACTCGGCGCCGGTGACGATCGCGCGCGTGGGACGGAAGGTGGTGGTGGAAGCTGCGTCGCTCATGGGCCGGACCGTAGGCGCGACCGCCGCAGTGCTCCCCCGGGTCCGCGCCCCCTGCACAGAACGACGCGGACGAGCCCGCGCGGGAGCGCTCCAGCCGATCCCGAACGGTCCGCACGGGCCTCGGCGAGCGCGAGGACCGTCCGGACGGACTCCTCATCAGGGGTTCCCGTGCACCTCCTCAGTTTCGTCACGGGTGTGTAACGAAACGTCCAGGTGATGATCTCGGACACACACGCGAAACACTTCGGCCCTAGTTTTCTCGGCAACCCACGTGGAGGAGACCGCGCTCGACCCGATGCGGTTGGGCCTCCGCGCAGAGAAAGGGCTCCACGGATGACCAGAACCACCCGTGCCACCACGGCACTGGCAGTGGCGGGAGCGGCAGCGCTCCTCCTCGCCGCGTGTTCCACCAGCGGCAGCGCCGAGACCACTTCCTCCGCCTCCGCCGGCGGTGCGAAGAAGGACCCGGCGGCGAGCTGCAAGGCCCCCGACACCCCCGGTACCGACGCGCTGAAGATCGGCACGATCCTCCCGCTGACGGGCACCCTGTCGTACCTCAACCCGCCCGCCGAGTCCGGCGTCGGCCTCGCGGTCGAGGACATCAACTCGGCCGGAGGCGTGCTCGACAAGGACGTCAGCATCGACCCCGCGACCGACTCGGGCGACAGCAACGACATGACCGTGTCGAGCTCGGCCGCGACGAAGCTCGTCAACGCCAAGGTGCCGGTCGTCATCGGCGCCGAGTCGTCGAGCGTCACGCTCAACGTCATCGACCAGCTGACGAGCAACTGCATCGTGCAGATCTCGCCGGCGAACACCGCGACCGACCTGTCCGGGTACTCGTCGCACTACTACCGGACCGCGCCGCCGGACTCGGTGCAGGGCTCGGCCCTCGGCCAGCTCGTCACGGGTGACGGCAACGCCAAGGTCGCGTTCCTGGTCTTCAACGACACCTACGGCACGGGTCTCCGCGACACCGTGCAGCAGGCGATCGAGGACTCGGGCGGCCAGGTCGTCTACGGCGGCAAGGGCAAGGGTCAGGAGTTCCCGCCCGGACAGACGACGTTCTCGTCCGAGGTCACCGCTGCGCTCGCCGCGAAGCCGGACGCCATCGTGGTGCTCGCCTTCGACGAGACGAAGTCGATCATCCCGGAGCTCAAGTCGCAGAACGCCGACATGTCGAAGATCTACATGTCCGACGGCAACACCGCGGACTACTCGAAGGACTTCGACCCGGGCACCCTCGAGGGCGCGCAGGGCACCATCCCCGGCGCCAGCCCGAAGGACGAGCTGAAGCAGCGCCTGTCGGACTTCTACAAGCAGTCCTCGGGCAAGGAGCTGGCTGACTACTCGTACGCTGCCGAGTCCTACGACGCCACGACCCTCGCTGCGCTGGCCGCGGTGAAGGGCAAGGGCACCGACTCGGGCACCATCCAGGCCAACATGGCCGCGGTGTCCGGTGCGGACGGCGGCACGAAGTGCGAGACGTTCAAGGCGTGCAAGGACCTGCTCGACAAGGGTGAGGACATCCAGTACACCGGCCCGTCCGGCATCGGTCCGTTCGACAGCAAGAACGACCCGTCGAGCGCCTACATCGGCATCTACAAGTTCGACGGCGACAACAAGCCCGTGTACCAGACCGCCATCCAGGGCTCGGTCTCGAAGTAACACGCAGCACGCGACGTCGGCCCCGGACCTCATGCAGGTCCGGGGCCGACGTCGTCCCCGCGAGACTCGCGTCCGCGGACAGTTCCGCGGGCGCGGGCCTGCGGAACTGTCCGCATGGCCGAGCCTCGGCACAGCGCTCCGAACCGCGCGCGGGCACCGGGGGGCGGACGGGAGGCGCGGCTCGCGCCCGTCAGGCCGGCTCGGCCGCCGCAGGGGCGAGCGTCCGCCGCCGCGCGGCCCGGGCCGCCACGAAGCTGTCGACCGTCAGGACCACGAGCGCGACCCAGACGATCCCGAAGCCGATCCACCGCGCGGGCGGCATCGCCTCGTGCTGCACGACCACGCCGACCAGGAGCTGCATCACCGGCGCGAGGTACTGCGTCAGGCCGAGCGTCGACAGGGACACCCGCCGGGCGGACGACGCGAAGAGCAGCAGCGGCACCGCGGTCGCGGGCCCGGTGAGCACCGTGACGAGGACGTGCGGCCACCCCTCGCTCGTGAACGTCACCCCGCCGCCGAGACCCGTGACGCCGAGCACGACGAGCGCCCCCACGGCGATCGGGACCAGCCAGACGGTCTCGATCGTCAGGCCACTCAGCGCGTCGACGGTGCCCCCGACCCGCTTCTTCACCAGGCCGTAGCACCCGAACGAGAACGCCAGCGCGAGCGAGATCCACGGCACCTGCCCGTAGCCGACCGCGATGACGACGACCGCGACGACGCTGATGCCGACGGCCACCCACTGCGCCGCACGCAGGCGCTCGCGGAGCACGACCACGCCGAGGGCGATCGTGACGAGCGGGTTGATGAAGTACCCGAGCGCCGCCTCGACCGTGTGGCCCGTCGTCGTCGCGGCGACGTACACGGTCCAGTTCACCAGGATGAGCACGGCCGCGAGTCCCATCACGAGCATCACCCGGCGCTGGGCGAGCAGGGAGCGGGTGCGCAGCCACGACCGGGTGACGGCGATCGCCACCGCGCAGAAGACCAGGCCGAAGACGATCCGCCAGGCGACGATCTCGAACGCGCCGGCGGGGGCCATCGCGGCGAAGAGCAGGGGCATCAGGCCCCAGAGTCCGTACGCGACGATCGCCTGCACGACGCCGACGGATGCCTCGCTGCGTGCCGGACGAGCCGGGGTCGCTCCACTCACGGAACCATCCTAGGAAGGGGCGCGGACGCTGCGGGCGGACAGCGCGCCTCCAGGCCGACCACCGGGACGGGCCGGGAGCGCCGCAGCGACACGCGCCCGGACGCACGAACGCCCCGCCGGCTGCGAGCCGGACGGGGCGTTCGTGACGAGAGCTGCTGGTCTCAGTGCTCGATGACCGCGAGGACGTCGCGCGCCGAGAGGACGAGCAGGTCCTCGCCGGAGTACTTGACCTCGGTGCCGCCGTACTTCGAGTAGATGACCTTGTCGCCGACGGCGACGTCGAGCGGCACGCGGTTGCCGTTGTCGTCGATGCGACCCGGACCCACGGCGACGACCTCGCCCTCCTGGGGCTTCTCCTTCGCGGTGTCCGGGATGACGAGACCGGAAGCGGTGGTCTGCTCCGCCTCGACCTGGCGGATGACGATGCGATCCTCGAGCGGCTTGATGGTGACGGCCACGGTGACCTCTTCTTTCTCGGTACTGACTCGGTACAGATGGGAACCGGTTGGCACTACGCACAGGAGAGTGCCAACCACAACTCTAGGGACAGTCTGGCACTCGGTCAATCCGAGTGCCAGCACGTGTCGGGCCTCCCCGGCGACCTGGGAGGATCGACGGGTGGAAGCCGCCGACCTCGCCCAGCTGCTGACCCCCGAGGGGATGGCCCTGCTCGACCGTACCCCCGGCGTCTCGGACGGGGGCGAGATCGTCCGGGTGGTCTCCCGGCTCCGTGGCGAGGGACACGACCCGGGGCTCGTGGCAGCCGTGCTGACCCAGGCGAAGCTCCGCCAGAAGGCCCGCGCGAAGTTCGGGGACTTCGCCGCGCGGATGCTCTTCACCGAGGCCGGCCTCGAACAGGCCACCCGACTGCAGGTCGCCGCGCAGCACGCCGGTCGCTTCGCCGCCGCCGGTCTGACCCGGGTCGCGGACCTCGGCTGCGGGATCGGTGGCGACGCCATGGCGATGGCCGCGCTCGACCTCGACGTCACCGCCGTCGACCGCGACGAGGTGACCGCGGCGGTCGCGACGCACAACCTCGCGCTCTGGCCGAACGCCCGGGTCGAGCTCGGCGACGCGGCCGCCTTCGACCTGTCCCGGGTCGACGGCGTCTGGATGGACCCCGCGCGACGCACGGCCGGGCACGCGAACACGAGGCGCCTGGCCGACCCGGACGACTGGTCGCCGTCGCTCGACACCGTGTTCGCCGCCGCGACGACGACCCCGACGGGCGTGAAGCTCGGCCCGGGCATCGACCGCGACCTGATCCCGGACACGCTCGAGGCGCAGTGGGTGTCCGTCGACCGCGAGGTCGTCGAGCTCGTTCTGTGGTCCGGGCCCCTCGCCCGTGACGGTGTCCGGCGCGCGGCCACCGTCATCGGCGGTCACGGCATCGCCGAGCTCACCGGCCCGGCGGACGCCGAGGACGTCGAGGTCGGTCCCGTCGGCGCCTACCTGTACGAGCCGGACGGCGCCGTCATCCGTGGGCGGTTGATCGGTGACCTGGCGCGGTCCATCGGAGGCCGGATGCTCTCCGAGGGCATCGCGTACGTCACGTCGGACCGTGCCGTGACGACGCCGTTCGCGCAGGGGTTCCGGGTGCTGGACACGATGCCCCTCGACGTGAAGCAGCTGTCGGCACGCCTGGCGGCGGAGGACGTCGGCACCGTCGAGATCAAGAAGCGCGGCGTCGACGTCGACCCGGCGCAGTTCCGGAAGCGGTTGCGGCTGCGGGGGCGGCGGTCGGTGACGCTCGTGCTCACCCGTCTGGAGGGACGGCACACCGCGCTCCTGTGCGAGCGCCTCACCGACGTGGCCGGCTCGGCCGCGGGGCGGTAGCGGGGCGGTAGCGGGGCACGAGGCTGCGCGGGCGGTCGGCGCGAGGCGCTCTCGCTGTCGCTGTCGCTGTCGCTGTCGTGTTCACGTCCGCGGCAGCGACAGACCCCCGCCGAACATCGGCGGGGGTCTGTCGATCTCGCGGAACGGAGCCGTGCAGCGCGGCGCGGGTCAGCGGATGAAGGCGCCCGAGTCGTAGCCGTACGGGTCGGAGGACGAGTGGCTCGACGCGATCGCGATGATGAAGATCACCGCGAAGAGCACGTAGAGCCCGGTCAGCACCCACCCGCCGATGACCCCGGCGAGGGCCAGTCCACGGCCACCCTCACCCGTCTGCTTGATCTTCCCGAGGGCGATGTGCCCCATGATCGCGCCGGCGGGGCTCGTGAGGATCACGATCGGCCAGATGACGACCCCGGCGAACGCGAACACGATCGACAGGATCGCCAGGGTGTTCGTCTTCGGGCGCTGGGCGTACGGCTGGTACCCGCTCGTGGCGTACGGCGACGCGTAGGGGTTCCCGCCCTGCTGCGGCGCGTAGGGGTTCTGCTGGGGGCTCGAGGCCGCGTACGGGTTGCCCTGGTGCGACTGCTGCGCGTACGGGTTGCCCTGCTGCGACTGCTGCGCGTACGGGTTGCCCTGCTGGGACTGCTGCGCGTAGGGGTTGCCCTGCTGCGACTGCGGTGCGTACGGGTTGTGCTGGGGCCCCGAGGCCGCGTGCGGGTTGCCCTGCTGGGACTGCTGCGCGTACGGGTTGCCCGACGGCTGCTGGCCCTGACCGTACGGGGCGCCCGACGCCTGCTGGCCCTGGCCGTACGGGGTGCCCTGCGACGGCTGCGCGGAGGGGTTCGCGGGCTGCTGGCTGCCCGACTGCCCGTCCTGCTGCTGCCGGCCGTCGTCTCCCCCGCTCGACTCGCCCGGCTTCGGCCACTGGTTCTGATCGGACACCGTCCACCCCTCCCGGCACCCGGTCGGTCGGTGCCTGCTGAGCATCCTCCCACACGGGCCGGGAGCCGGTTCAGGCGTCGGCGTGCGCCACCCGGCCGCGCGACTCAGACCTGGACGGTCGTCACCGGCAGCGTGGAGTCCGCCGCGATGCCGAGGTCGCTCGGCGCGTGCCCCTCTGCCACCAGGCGCGCACCGACCGCGGCGATCATGGCCCCGTTGTCGGTGCAGAGGTCGAACGGTGGGATCCGCAGCGCGACCCCGGCGGCAGCGCAGCGTTCCTCGGCGACGGCGCGCAACCGTGCGTTCGCGACGACCCCACCCCCGAGCAGCAGGCGGTCGACACCGGTGTCCCGGCACGCGGCGAGCGCCTTCGTGAGGAGCACGTCGACGACGGCCTCGCGGAACGACGCCGCGACGTCGGCGACGGGGACCTCGCGGCCCTCGTCCCGGCACTTCTCGACCCACCGCGCGACGGCGGTCTTCAGCCCGGAGAACGAGAAGTCGTACCGGTGCTGCGCCATGTCCTTCGGCAGCGTCAGGCCGCGCGGGAACCGGATCGCGGTCGGGTCGCCCTCCGCTGCCGCCCGGTCGATCTGCGGCCCGCCCGGGTAGGGCAGTCCGAGCAGGCGTGCGACCTTGTCGAACGCCTCGCCGGCCGCGTCGTCGATCGTCTCGCCGAGCAGTTCGACGTCGCCGACCAGGTCCCGCACGAGCAGCAGCGACGTGTGGCCGCCGGACACGAGCAGCGCCACGGTCGGCAGCTCGATCGCGCTGCCGTCCGCACGCAGGACGTCCGCACCGACGTGCCCGACCAGGTGGTTCACGCCGTACAGCGGCTTGCCCGTCGCGACCGCCAGTGCCTTGGCTGCGCCCACCCCGACCATCAGGGCACCGGCGAGCCCCGGGCCGGCGGTCACGGCGACGGCGTCGAGCTCGTCGAGCGTGACACCCGCGCGGTCGAGGGCCTCGTGCAGGGTCGGGGTCATGGCCTCGAGGTGCGCCCGTGCGGCCACCTCGGGCACGACGCCGCCGTAGCGGGCGTGCTCGTCCATGCTCGACGCGATGACGTTGGCGAGCAGGGTGGTCCCGCGGACGATGCCCACGCCGGTCTCGTCACAGCTCGTCTCGATGCCGAGCACCAGGGGTTCAGTCGCGCTCACCGAGGGTCTCCTGTCCGATCGGTCCGACACCGGTGGACGCACCGGGGGTGACGGGGAGCTCCGCCCGCATCACCCACGCGTCGACACCGTCGGGCTGGTAGTAGCGGGGCCGCACGGCGATGCGCTCGAACCCGGCAGCGGTGTACATCGCCTGCGCCACGGGGTTGTCGGCGCGCACCTCGAGGAACACCTCGTGCACCTCACGCCGTCGGGCCTCGTCGAGGAGCTCCGTGAAGAGCACCTTCCCGATGCCCCGGCCCCGCTGCTCGGCAGCGACCGCGATGGTCTGCACGTCGGCGACGGGGTTGCCCGCGAGCGAGGACAGCCCGGCGTAGCCGACGACCGTCGGGGCGCCGTCCTCGGTCGTCTCGACCACGACGTAGTACCCGTGCGGGGACCACAGCTCCCCCGCCATCTGCGACGAGGTCCAGGCGTCCGTCGGGAACGACGTGTGCTCGAGGAACATGACGTCGTCGAGGTCCTGCGGGACCGCGCGGCGCAGCCGCAGGCCGGCGGGCAGTCCGGTCACCGGACGACCCGCTTCGGGGCCCCCGGCACGGTGACGTCGGGGTCACGCAGGTAGAGGGGGGTGTCGTCGGCGAAGGGCGCGCCGGAGGCGAGCCGGTCTGCTGCCAGCGACCCGAGCCTCCCGGCCGGGACGGTCGTGACGGTCTCGCGGGGCCAGTCGACGGCCTCCGGACGGGAGGCGCGGATCGCCTCGTCCAGGTCCGCCGGCTTCGCGAGTCCGGGACCGGCGACCCGCGTGCCGGTCTCGTCGTGGGCGCTCCAGTAGACCTCGCGGCGGCGCGCGTCCGTCAGGACGACGACGGGGTGCCGCTGCAGGTCGGCCGCGATCGCGTCGTGGCTGACGAGCGGGAGGAGGGGGACGCCGCGGGCGGCGGCGAAGGTGCGCGCGGCGGCGATCCCGACGCGCAGGCCGGTGAAGGGGCCGGGGCCCGTGCCGGCGACCACCCCGGTGACGTCGGCACCGGTGACGTCGGCCTCGGCGAGCACCTCGGCGAGGAACGGGCCGATCACCTCGGCGTGCCGGCGGGAGTCGTCGGTGCTGCGCTCGGCGAGCACACGACCGCTGGCCGGGTCGACGACGGCGACCGAGGTGCCGGCGGACGTGTCGATGGCGAGGAGCACGCGTCCATCGTAGGCGCGATCGGGACGGCGGACGGTGGCGTAGTGTCCGGTGATGTTCCACCAGCACGAGGGAGGTCACCGATGCCCTGGACACCGCGCACGGCAGCGCACCGCGATCCCGAGCAGTGGCGCCGTCGGGGCCTGCTGCCGCCCGCGGACGTCGACGCGCTCGTGCACGCCCGACTCGGGTGGTTGCCGGTCGACGACCCGGCCTACGCCGACTTCTTCATCGACCCGACCACCTCGGTGCGGTCGGGCTGACCCGGCGATCCGTCAGAGCGTGACGTCCGCCCAGCGCGGCCCGGTCGCGGTGACGATCACCCGTCGGGGCTCGTCGGGAACGTCGTCGGGGTCGAGGTCGTCGGCGTCGCCGTCGGGCGCGTCCGCTCCCGTCGCACGGACGATCTCCACGTCGAGGATGCTGTCCGCGATGCCGTCGACGAAGCCCCGGCCCCACTCGACCACCACGACCGAGGCGTCCCAGTCGAGGTCGAGGTCGTCGAGCTCCACGGGGTCGCTCAACCGGTAGGCGTCGACGTGGACCAGGTCCGGGCCGGTCGTCGTCGGGTGGGTCCGGGCGAGGACGAAGGTGGGGCTCGACACCTGCCCCCGCGCGCCGAGCGCGGCCCCGAGGCCACGCGTGAGCGTCGTCTTGCCCGCACCGAGCGGCCCGGTCAGCACGACGAGGTCGCCGGCACGCAGGACACGTGCGAGCCGCGCACCGAGCACACCCATCTCGTCGGTCGTCGACACCGTCGTGTCGAGCAGCACCCGGGCGTCCGTCACGGCTGCTCCCGCAGGTAGTCGCCGACCCGGCCCTCGACCTGGTGCCCGACGACCTCGCGCGGGACGCGGGCCCCGATCCGGCAGGTCACCTCTTCCCCGATGGTGCCGAGCGCCTCGCCCCACTCGAGGACGGTCATCTCGCCGTGCTCCCCCGTGCCGAACAGCACGACCTCGTCGCCGACGCGGACCTCGTCGTCGCCGACGTCGACCAGGAACTGGTCCATCGCGACGCGACCGGCGACCGGGTACCGCTTCCCGCCGATCGTCACCTCGACGCGGCCCTGCGCACGACGCGGCACCCCGTCCGCGTAGCCCACGGGCACGAGCGCCAGGGTGGTCTCCGACGTGGTGCGGTACGTGTAGTCGTAGGAGACGCCGGTGTCGACCGGGACCCGCTTCGTCTTCGCGACCGAGGCCGTGAGCGTCATCACCGGCTCGAGCCCGAGGTCGGCGGCGGACACGCCCTCGGCACCCGGGATGCCGAGCAGGTTCGCGCCCATCCGCACCATGTCCTTGCGGAACTCCTTCCGCTCGAGCCCGGCGAGCGAGGCCGCGACGTGCTCCATCGGCAGGTCGAGCCCGAGGTCCTCCGCGGTCTCGACGGCCCGGTCGAACACGGCGACCGCGGCGCTGTCGTCGTCGTCCGACGACTCCGCGAGGTGCGTGTACGCCGCGACGACCTCGATCCGGCCGGCGCGCTGCGCGTCGACCGCGAGTGCCACCAGCTCCGGCCAGGCGTCCGCGGTCGCGCCGTCGCGGTGCAGGCCGGAGTCGACGCCGAGGTGGACCCGTGCCGGGCGCTGGTCGACGGCGTCGACGACCCGCTGCAGCTCGGCGACGTTCGAGACGCCGAGGTCGATCGCCGAGTCGACGGCGTCGCGGAAGTCGAGCGCCGGGTCGTGCTGCCAGGTGAACAGGTGCACGTCCTCGCCGACGCCGATCGCCCGGAGGCGCAGCGCGGCCGGCACGGTCAGCACGCCGATCCAGCGGATGCCGGCGTCGACGGCCGCGAGCGCGATCGGCTCGAGACCGTGCCCGTAGGCGTCGGCCTTCATGATCGCCATGACCTCGACCGGGTGCATCCACTCGCGCACGAGGTCGAGGTTCGACCGGTAGGCGTCGAGGTCGATCCGGGCCCGACGAAGGGGGGCGTTCACGTCGTCCTCCGTTCCACGCTGCGGCCGACCCTGGCGACCACCTCGTAGTTGATGGTGTCGATCGCCGCCGCCCAGTCCTCGACCGCGGGGTCGCCGTCCGCCGGGTCGCCCCAGAGCACGACCTCGTCGCCCACCCGGACGTCGGCGTCGCCGATGTCGATGTGCATGGCGTTCATCGCGACGCGGCCGACGACGGGGAACTCCCGGTCACCGATGCGCACCGACACCCGGTTGCCGAGGTCGCGGTCGAAGCCGTCGGCGTACCCGAGGCCGATCACCGCGAGCCGGGTGTCCGTCGCTGCACGCCAGGTGTAGCCGTAGCTGACGCCGTCGCCCGCGGCCACCGGGACGGTCCGCAGCACCGCGGCGGTCACGCGCATCGCCGGCCGGAGCCCGAGGTCGGCCGAGGTGCGGTCGGCGAAGGGGCTGAGCCCGTAGAGCGCGAGCCCGACCCGTGCGGCGTCGTGGCGCGTCTCCGGCACCGCGATGCCCGCGGCGCTCGCGGCGAGGTGCACGATGTCCGGCACGATGCCGTTCGCCGCCAGGCCGTCGAGCGCCCGCTGGAGTGCGGCGTCCTGGTCGAGGTCGTCGGCACGCGACGCGTTCGACAGGTGCGACATGAGCCCCTCGACGCGGGTGCGCCCGCCGGCCCGGGCGATCCGCCCGGCGGTGTCGAAGAGCTCGGCCCACTCGGACTCGACCGCGCCGTTCCGGCTCAGCCCGGTGTCGACGCAGACGTGCACCGCGGGCACCTCGGAGTCGGCCGCGGCCGCGAGCTGGGACACGCTCGACACCGCCGGGGTGACGTCGTACTGCGCGGCGCGGCGGAAGTCCTCGTCCGGGGCGTGCAGCCACGCCAGGATCCGGACGCCCTCGTCGATGCCGGCGCGGCGGAGCGCGATGCCCTCCTCGACGTCGGCGACCCCGAGCCACTCGGCACCGGCGTCGACGAACGCCCGTGCGGCGTCGACCGCACCGTGCCCGTACGCGTTCGCCTTGACGACCGCGATGACACCCGCCGGCGCCACCTGCTCGGACACCGTGGCGTAGTTCGCGATGAGGGCCTCGCGGTCGACCGTGATCCCCGTGAACGCGCTCATGCGCCCCCTCCTTCGATGACGACGAACGCCGTCGCGATCCCGCCGTCGTGCGACAGCGACAGGTGGACGTCCGTCACACCCCGGTCCGCCGCCACCCGACGAGCGCCCTCGTGCAGCGTGAGCGACGGGTTCCGCTGGTCGTCCGACACGACCTCGAGGTCCTGCCAGCTGAGCCCGGCACTGGACCCGAACGCCTTGATGAGTGCTTCCTTCGCCGCGAACCGGGCCGCGAGCGACGACACCGGTCGGGGCTCCCCGTCGCGCAGCTGCTCGGCCGGGGTGAACAGCCGCGTCCGGAGCGCCGGGGTGCGTTCGAGCACACCCCGGAACCGCTCCGTGTCGACGACGTCGACCCCGATGCCGATGATCACGACGCGGGCCTACTCGACGGTGACCGACTTCGCCAGGTTGCGCGGCTGGTCGACGTCGAGCCCCTTGGCGGCGGCGAGCTCCATGCCGAACATGTGCAGCGGCGCGACGGCCAGCAGCGGCTCGAACAGCGGCGTGGCGAGCGGGATGCGCAGGACCTCGTCGGCGAAGGGCAGCACGGCGGCGTCTCCTTCTTCGGCGATGGCGATCACCCGGGCGCCGCGGGCGCGGATCTCCTGGATGTTCGAGACGACCTTCGGGTGCAGCGAGCGCGGGTCGCGCGGCGACGGCACGATCACGAAGACGATCTGCCCCGGCTCGATGAGTGCGATCGGGCCGTGCTTGAGCTCGCCGGCGGCGAAGCCCTCTGCGTGGATGTACGCGAGCTCCTTGAGCTTGAGGGCCCCCTCGAGCGCGATCGGGTACCCGACGTGGCGGCCGAGGAACAGCACGCTCCGGGTGTCCGCCATCCACTTCGCCAGCTCGGCGACACCGGACGCGTCGTCGATGGTCTGCTGGAGCTTCGGTGCGAGGCCCTCGAGCTCGCTGACCTGCTCGGCGATCTGCTCGGCCGTGAGCGTGCCCTTGAGCGTGGCCAGGTGCAGCCCGAGCAGGTACAGCGCGACGCCCTGGGCGATGAAGGCCTTGGTCGACGCGACGGCGACCTCGGGGCCGGCGTGCGTGTAGATCACCGCGTCGGACTCGCGCGGGATGGTGGCGCCCTGCGTGTTGCAGATCGAGAGCACCTGCGCACCCTGCTCGCGGGCGTACTTGACGGCCATGAGCGTGTCCATGGTCTCGCCCGACTGGCTGATCGAGACGACGAGGGTGCGGTCGCTCAGCACCGGGTCGCGGTAGCGGAACTCGTGGGCGAGCTCGACCTCGACGGGGACGCGTGCCCACTGCTCGATGGCGTACTTGCCGAGGATGCCGGCGTACGCCGCCGTGCCGCACGCGATCACGATGACACGGTCGACCTGCTGCAGCCGATCGGCGATCGGGTCGAGGTCGGTCAGCGTCACGGCACCGTCGTGCACGCGACCGAGGATCGTCTTGGCGACGGCCTCGGGCTCCTCGCTGATCTCCTTGGCCATGAAGGAGCTCCAGCCGCCCTTGTCCGCGGCGGAGGCGTCCCAGCTGACCTCGAACTCCTCGGGGGTCGCCGGCGAGCCGTCGAAGTGCACGACCTCGACGCCGTCGGGACGGATCGTCGCGATCTCGTCCTGGCCGATCGCGAGGGCGCGCTGCGTGTAGGCGACGAAGGCCGCGACGTCGGAGCCCATGAAGTTCTCGCCGTCACCGAGGCCCACGACGAGCGGCGAGTTGCGGCGCGCACCGACGACGACGCCCGGCTGGTCGGCGTGCACGACGAGGAGCGTGAAGGCACCCTCGAGCCGCCGCACGACCTGCTGCATGGCGGCGGTCAGGTCCCCGGTCTCGCGGAACGCACGACCGACGAGGTGCGCGGCGACCTCGGAGTCGGTCTCGCTGGTGAACTCGACGCCCTCGGCGACGAGCTCCTGCTTCAGCTCGGAGAAGTTCTCGATGATGCCGTTGTGGATGAGCGCGAGCTTGCCGCCGTCCGCCAGGTGCGGGTGGGCGTTGCCGTCGGTCGGGCCGCCGTGGGTCGCCCAGCGGGTGTGTCCGATGCCGGTGGCACCGTCGGCGATCGGGTGCGACTCGAGCTCCTCGACCAGGGCCTGCAGCTTGCCGGCCTTCTTCGCCGAGACGAGGTCACCCGGCCGGTCGACGACGGCGATGCCCGCCGAGTCGTAGCCGCGGTACTCGAGACGACGGAGACCACCGAGGAGGACCTCCTGGCTGCTCTTGCTGCCGACGTAGCCCACGATTCCACACATGCGCACGATCCTACGGTCTGGCTGGAGATCAACCCTGCAAGTCCGCAGGAGTGGGGATACCGTTCGGGACATGGGACGCTTCGACGACATCGAGATCACCACGCTGCACGGGGAGCACACCACCTTCGCGCAGTTCTCGGACCGGGCCGTCCTCGTCGTGAACGTCGCCTCGCGCTGCGGACTCGCGCCGCAGTACGAGCAGCTCGAGGCCCTGCAGCAGACGTACGGCGACCGCGGCTTCACGGTCCTCGGTTTCCCGAGCAACCAGTTCCTGCAGGAACTCGGCTCGTCGGAGGCGATCGACGAGTACTGCTCCACCACCTGGGGCGTGACCTTCCCGATGTCCGAGAAGGTGAAGGTGAACGGCAGGGGCGCCCACCCGCTCTACCAGGCGCTCAAGGAGACGCCCGACGCCTCCGGCAAGGCCGGCCGGGTGAGCTGGAACTTCGAGAAGTTCCTCGTCGCCCCTGACGGCTCCGTCACGCGCTTCCGTCCGACCACGAAGCCGGACGCCCCCGAGGTCGTCGCCGCCATCGAGGCGGCCCTGCCGGCCTGACGGTCACCGTCCGCACGACGGGTCGCGTCCTGCGGACACGCACCGGGCACCGGACGGGAGGCGCGGATCACCGCAGCCGGTCCACGCACGTCCGCCGCGCCTCCCGTCTGTACGCTCGTGCCCATGCCGATCACGGAAGCCACCGTCGCGCACCCGACCCCGTTCGTGGAGATCCCGCGCGACGAGTGGTCCCAGCTCGCACCGAAGGAGCACCTGTCGCTCACCGAGACCGAGATCGTGCAGCTGCGCGGCCTCGGCGACCGGCTCGACATGCAGGAGGTCCAGGAGGTCTACCTGCCGCTCTCCCGCCTGCTGACGCTGTACGCGGCCGGCGCCAGGGACCTGCACGCCGAGACGAGCCGCTTCCTCGGTGAGCGGGCCGGCCGGACGCCCTTCGTGATCGGTGTCGCCGGATCGGTGGCGGTCGGCAAGTCGACCGTCGCGCGCCTGCTCCGCGAGCTCACGAAGCGCTGGCCGGACACCCCGCGGGTCGAACTCGTGACGACCGACGGCTTCCTGTACCCGAACGCCGAGCTCGAGCGCCGCGGGATCATGGACCGCAAGGGCTTCCCGGAGTCGTACGACCGTCGTGCGCTGCTGCGGTTCGTCAGCCAGGTGAAGAGCGGGGCGGCCGAGGTGCGTGCGCCGTTCTACTCGCACCTCGTCTACGACATCGTCCCCGACGCCGAGATCGTCGTGCGGCAGCCGGACGTCCTCATCGTCGAGGGCCTCAACGTGCTCGCGCCGCCGGTGCACGGGCGGCTCGCGCTGTCCGACCTGTTCGACTTCACGATCTACGTCGACGCGAAGACCAAGGACATCGAGTCCTGGTACGTCGACCGGTTCCTCGCCCTGCAGGAGGAGGCGTTCTCGAGCCCGGACTCGTTCTTCCACCGCTTCGCCTCGCTGTCGCGCGAGGACGCGGTCCGGACCGCGACCGAGGTCTGGCGGGCGATCAACGAGCCGAACCTGCTCGAGAACGTGCTGCCCACGCGCTCCCGGGCGACGCTCGTGCTCAAGAAGGGCGCGAACCACAAGGTCAACTCGGTGCTGCTCCGCAAGATCTGAGGCGGGGCGGTGGGCGAGGGCGCCGTGCCGCCTCGGTCGTTCCGCGGCGCGACCTGCTCGCGAACAACCGGAAGCGGGGCGCGGCCCACGGATGTGCGGGGGGGACCCCGCACGGGTGTTGTGCAGACCACCGGACGACCGGGGGGGAGGGCAGAAACCAGGGGTATAAAAAAAAA
>NZ_JBIQDQ010000005.1:0-112652 GCF_045370965.1 Curtobacterium sp. 179-B 9B NHS | reverse complement strand
TGGGGTGGGGCGCCGTGCGGTTGGGTTTTGTGGGCCTGTCCTCTCTGCCCCAATAGTGCTTCGGGGGGCCGCTCTTCGTGATCTCGTGGCGCGAGCCGCTTCCGGTTGTTCCGACGACCCGGGACGTCGCGTGCGAGTGCCCTACGCGGCCGCGTCGATCGCCAGCCGGTCGCGCACGACGGCGGCCAGCTCCTCGGCGACCCGCTGCGCATCCTCCTGCGACGCCGCCTCGACCATCACGCGGACGACGGGCTCGGTGCCCGACGGGCGCAGCAGCACCCGACCGGCGTCGCCGAGGGCCTCGGTCGCCGCGGCGATCGCGTCCTGCACGCCCTGGTCGTCCAGCCCGTGGCGGTCGACACCGCGCACGTTGAGGAGGACCTGCGGGAAGACGGTCATGCACGACGCGAGCTCCTGCAGGCTCTTGCCCGTGCGGGCCATCTCGGCCACCAGGTGCAGGCCCGTCAGCACGCCGTCGCCGGTGGTGGCGTAGTCGTTGAAGATGATGTGGCCGGACTGCTCGCCACCGAGCGAGAAGCCGCCCTCGTTCATCTTCTCGAGCACGTAGCGGTCGCCCACGCCGGTCTCGAGCACCGTGATGCCCGCGTCCGCCATGGCCCGCTTGAGCCCGAGGTTCGACATGACGGTCGCGACGAGCGTGTCGTCGGCGAGCCGGCCCCGCTCCTGGAGCGAGAGCGCCAGGATCGCCATGATCTGGTCGCCGTCGACGGCGTTGCCGGCGGCGTCCACCGCGAGGCAGCGGTCGGCGTCGCCGTCGTGCGCGATGCCCACGTCGGCGCCGTGCGCCAGCACGGCGGCGGCGAGGTTGTCGATGTGGGTCGAGCCCACACCGTCGTTGATGTTCATGCCGTCCGGGTCCGCGCCGATCAGCGTGACGCGAGCGCCGGCGTTGACGAAGACCTCGGGCGAGACGCCCGCGGCGGCACCGTTCGCGCAGTCGAGCACGACGTGCAGGCCGTCGAGCCGGTGCGGCAGCGTGCCGAGCAGGTGGACGACGTAGCGGTCCTCGGCGTCGGCGAAGCGGGTGATCCGGCCGACGTCGCCACCGGTGGGCGTCGGGGCGGACTGGTCGTGCATGGCCGCTTCGATGCGGTCCTCGACCTCGTCCGGCAGCTTGCGGCCGCCCGTGGCGAAGAACTTGATCCCGTTGTCGGGCGCGGGGTTGTGGGACGCGGAGATCATCACGCCGAAGTCGGCGTCGATGTCCGCGACGAGGAACGCCGCAGCGGGGGTGGGGATGACCCCGGCGTCGAGCACGTCGACACCGGCGGAGGCGAGACCGGCCGCGACCGCGGCACCCAGGAACTCACCGGAGACGCGCGGGTCGCGCGCCAGGACCGCGCGGGGGCGCGGTCGACCGGACGCCCGGCGGGCGTCCGCATGGTGTCCGTGTGTGAGCACGGCCGCGCTGGCCTGGGCGAGACCCAGAGCCAGCGCGGCCGTCAGCTCGCCGTTGGCGAGTCCACGAACACCGTCGGTACCGAACAGACGCGGCATTGCGATCGGGTTCGTCGCGCGACTAGCGCTTCGAGAACTGCGACGCCTTGCGGGCCTTCTTGAGACCGGCCTTCTTGCGCTCGATGACGCGGGCGTCACGGGTGAGGAAGCCGGCCTTCTTGAGGGTGGCGCGGTTGTTCTCGCGGTCGATCTCGTTCAGCGCACGCGCGATGGCGAGGCGGAGCGCACCGGCCTGACCCGAGGGGCCACCACCGGTGATGCGAGCGACGACGTCGTAGGCGCCGAGGAGCTCGAGCACCTTGAACGGGTCGTTGATCAGCTGCTGGTGCAGCTTGTTCGGGAAGTAGTCCTCGAGCGTGCGGCCGTTGACCGTGAACGAGCCGCCACCGGGGACGAGGCGCACGCGGGCGATGGCCTCCTTGCGGCGCCCGACGGCACCGCCCGAGACGTTGAGGATCTGGCGGGGAGCGGCCTCCGAGGACGCCGGGGCGCTCTCGGTGGTGAAGCTCTCCGGGGTCTGGTCGAGGGAGTCAGCGATCTGAGCCATGAGTTTTATCAGTCCTTGAAGTCGTCGTGGCCGGAACTACTGTGCGACCTGGTCGAAGGTGTACGCCTTGGGCTGCTGCGCGGCGTGCGGGTGCTCTGCGCCGGCGTAGACCTTCAGCTTCTTGAGCTGCTCACGGCCGAGGGTGTTCTTCGGCAGCATGCCGCGGATCGCCTTCTCGACGGCGCGGGTCGGGTGCTTCTCGAGCATCTCCGGGTAGGAGGTCGCCGTGAGGCCGCCCGGGTAGCCCGAGTGACGGTAGTAGACCTTCTTCGCGAGCTTGGAGCCGGTGAGGGCGACCTTGTCCGCGTTGATGATGATGACGTAGTCACCCATGTCCATGTGCTGGGCGAAGGTGGCCTTGTGCTTGCCGCGCAGGAGCGCCGCGGCGTGGGTGGCGAGACGGCCGAGGACGACGTCGGTCGCGTCGATGACGATCCAGTCGTGCTGGACGTCTGCCGGCTTCGGGGAGAACGTACGAGTCACAGGAGTGCTGCTTTCGTGTCGAGGTGAGGAGTCCGTGAATCCCGCTCCGGTGGGTGTTCCGCGGGCGATGCTCGTGGAACTGCCCGGTGGAGGGCTCATCTGACTGTCCGGCGCACGGGGCGCACAGACCAAGGTGAGAGCCTACCCGACGCGGCTCGCCTTGTCGAACGGGGCCGTGACGGACGGGAGGCGCGGTGCCGTCCGACACCGCGCCTCCCGTCCGTCACCCGGTCACGTCCGGGCCGTGGTCACCTCAGCCGAACAGTCCACGCAGCCAGCCGAACACACCGAGCACGACACGGACGACGTCCGCGACGAAGCCACCGTGACCCGGTCCGCCCGGCTTCCCGTCACCGTGGCCGGGCTTGCCCGGCTTCCCGTCACCGTGACCCGGCTTGCCCGGGTGGTCGCCGCCGTGACCCGGCTTGCCCGGGTGGTCGCCGCCGTGGCCGGGTCCGCCGGGGGTCCCGCCGTTGCCCGGCGTGCCACCGTCACCCGGCGTCGGGGTCTCGTCCTCGGCCAGGTCGAAGCCGACCAGGATCGGGTCGTGGTCGCTCGCCCGGTACACGTCGTCGCGGTACAGGTCGGTGACGTTGTAGTCGTAGCGGCTGTACTCCAGGCCCACCGACTCGGTCGAGTTGATGTTCCAGATGTCCACGCCGGTCACGGCCTCGAGCGCCGCGGGTGAGGCCAGCACGTGGTCGAGCGAACCGCTCAGGCCGCTGAACACGTAGGAGTACTCGGTCGGGTCCTTCGCCGGCCCGAGGTCGGTGTAGCCGGCGTCGCGCAGGACGACCATCGGGTCCTCCTCGCTGTAGGCGTTGAAGTCGCCGAGCATGAACACCCTGTCGGTGCCGTACTTCTCCTGCTCGGTGGTCGAGAACGCGGCGAGCGCCGTCGCCTGTGCCACGCGGGACGCGTTCGAGGCACCCTGGCCGTCGCCCTGGTCGGCGTCCGCGCCCGAGCCGGAGCCCTTCGACTTGAAGTGGTTCGCGATCACCAGGAAGTCGTCGTCCGCGTCCCCGCCGACCGGGCGGAAGGCGTCCGCGACGGGCTGGCGGGCGTTCACGAAGGCCGGGTCGTCGAGGATGGTCGACTCGCCGACGGGTGCGACGCGGTCCTGCTTGTAGATGAGGGCGAGGCGGATGACGTCCTCGCTCGCGGGCAGCACCGCCGGGGACGGCACGTACGCCCAGGTGTCCTGGCCGGTCGCCGCGTTCAGCGCCGAGACGAGCGTGCCGACGGCGGCGTCGCGGTCCTTGCCGAACCGTGCTGAGTTCTCGATCTCCTCGAGGGAGACCACGTCGGCACCGAGGGCGTTGATCGCCTTCACGATCTTCACCTGCTGGCGCTCGAGGTCGTCGGCGTTCGCGGCGCCACGGGCGTCGCAGCCACCGCGGACGGTCACGGGGTCGCCGTCGCGGTCGGTGTAGTACGTGCAGCCGGTGAGCTGGTCGCCCGTGGTCGGGAAGTAGTTCAGCACGTTGAACCCGGCGAGCTTGAGGTCCCCACCGACGTCCTCGGGGGCCGCGGTGCGGACCTGCGAGAACGACGCGGGCAGGTCTGCCGCGGGCGTCGCACCGGTGATCGGCGACGTCGGCTGGAACTTCCAGGTGTCGTTGCGGTAGTCGAGGACGACCGGCTCCGAGAAGGTCGCTGCGGCACCGACCGTGACCGGGCCCTGCGTGAGCCAGGACACCGGGACCGACTGGTTCGCGGCGCTGAGGAAGTTCGTGCTCGCGCCGTCGTCGAGGACCACCGTGCGCGCGGCGTTGTCGGCGGCGACCGCTGCGGCCTCGGCGCTGCCCGGGCGGGCGACCTCGGTCGGCTGGATCAGGCGCTTCGTCCCCGCGGCGAGCGCGATCTCGCCGTACTGGTTCGTCGTGTAGTTGTCGGCGACCGTGTAGTCGCCCTGCGGCGCGATCAGCATGCTCTCGAGCGACTCGCGCTGCGCGTCCGTGCGCGGCAGGGTCAGCGTGGCCGGGACCGGCTGCACGACGCCCGCGGCGGGGAGCTCCTCGACGTCGGCGGTCGAGCCGACCTCGAGCTCGGTGAGGCCGTTGTACTCGGCGACCGTGCCCGTGAGGCGCACGGCGTCCCCGATGGCGACGCTGCCCGCGGTCGCGGCGGAGAACACGAACACGGCGTCCGACGCGGTGTGGGTGGCGAGGTCGACCACCCCGCCCGTGCCGGCGGTCTGGATCGTGTAGCCGTTCAGCCCACCCGTGGCGTAGACCGCGGTCACGACGCCCTCGGTGACGACGCGCTTCCCCACGTACGGCGACGCGGGACCCGTGCCCTGCAGCTGGGCGATCGTGACCGCTTCGGCAGGTGTGGTCGGCGTGCCGGGGTCGGTGGGGGTGCCCGGGTCGGTGGGGGCGCCCGGATCGGTCGGTGTCGTGCCGGCGCCACCGGAGTTCTCCGGCGTCACCGTCGAGCCCAGGGCGAAGTCCGCCGCGTTGGAGTCGGTGTCGACGGTGCCGTCGCGGTGCAGCGCGTCCGGCACGGAGTTCGCCGTCCCGGTCGGCGCGACGGCGGTCTCGAAGGTGTTCGACGTGCCGTAGCCCAGCAGGTCGACGACGCCGGGCGTCCCGGTGGTGACCGAGCCGACCGGCAGCGCGAGGGCCGCGGCCTGGTCGGACAGGACGAGCGTGCCGGTCGACCCGGACGGGTTGAGGCCGGTCACGGCGTCGGGGGTGGGCAGCGCCTGGCCGTTCGTCCCGTTCGAGCCCATCTGCACGAGGTACGACCCGTGTGCGGGGACGGTACCGCTGAGCTTGCCGACCGACGGCGTGCCGGTGTTCGCGGCGGCCCGGTACTGGATCGACCACCCGTCCACGGCGACGGCGGTGTCGGTCGGGTTCGCGATCTCGACGAACTTGTTCGTGAACGGCTGGTTCGCGCTGCCGCCCTTCAGGTACGCCTCGGCGATGACGAGGCCGGCGCCCGCGGGGTCCGCGACGGCGGTGGAGACGGAGACGAGCGGGGCGGCGACGAGCGTCGCTGCCACCGTGGCGCACAGCACGGTGCGCCGCAGGAGGTTGGGCATGCTGACCTTCGGCAGGAGGAGGGGGACTCCAGCACGCTAGCGACCTGCGGGGCCACTCAGGTTTCCGGCAGGTGAACGATCCGGTCCACCCCCGTCCGGGGTGCGCAGCGTGGCGACGGGACGGTGCCCGGCGGCGCGCTCAGCCGGCGACCGGCACCCACCCGCTGCCGACCCGGTGCACGGCCGGTCCGTGCCCGGGCAGCACGATCTCCGGGATCGGCAGCGCCCGTGCGGACTCGAGCGCCGTCGCCTGGTCCGCGGTGAAGAACGGCGTGATCATGCGTGGCCGCGGCTGCCACGACCCCGGGAGCGTGTCGTGGTGCGAGACGACCGCGTCCCCGGTGACGATGGCGTTCGCGGCCGGCAACAGGTACGCGGTCGAGCCGGCCGTGTGCCCGACGGCGGGGAACGGCGTCATCGCACGCCCCGCGAAGTCGTGCGCGGTGAAGGCCCGGGCAGTGGGGACGGTCACGGGACGCAGGGCGTCGGAACCGACGGCCCGCGCCAGCCAGCGGAACGTCCGCGGTGCGGCGAGACGCCCGCCGATCTCCGCCGGCCGGACCTGCTGCCGCTGCGGCCCGCGCACGTTGTCGAGTTCGTCCGCGTGCGCCAGGACCTGCACGTGCGGGTACCGCTCGAGGATCCCTGGGATGCCCCCGATGTGGTCGACGTGCCCGTGCGTGACGTAGATGCGTCGGAGGTCGCCGAGGTCGTGCCCCGCCCAGCGCACGGTGTCGAGGACGAGCGCGGTGTCCGCGGGGTAGCCGGCGTCGATCAGCGCGACGCCGTCCTCCTCGGCGAGCACGACCCAGTTCGAGACCGGCCCCTCGACGAACACCACACCGGGTGCCACGGAGACGACGGACCGGGGCCTGCGGGAGCTCATCCCCCGACGGTACCGGCGTCCGGCTCGTCGTCCGTCCGGCGCGCACGGGTCTGCGCCGCCCGGGCCGCGAGCTCGTCGTCCCCCGGGTAGCCCACCTCGGTGAGGGTCAGACCGGCCGCGGGTGCGACCTTGAACGCGCTCGTGCGCTGCTGCGCGACCCGCAGCTCCTCGAGGCGGTCCGGGCCGAAGCGGCCCTCCCCGACGGCGATGGTCGCCCCGACCATCGCCCGCACCATGGAGTGGCAGAACGCGTCGGCCTGGAGGCGCGCCACCAGCACGCCGTCCGGCTCGCGGTCCCAGCGGAACTCCTGCAGCGTCCGGATCGTGGTCGCGCCCTCGCGCGGCTTGCAGAAGGTCGCGAAGTCGTGCAGCCCGAGCAACGTCAGCGCACCGCGCTCCATCGCCGCCGGGTCCAGGCGCGTCGGGTGCCAGAGCGTGTGCCCGCGGCGACGTGGGTCGCGCGGGGCGTCGGCGTCCGCCACCCGGTACTCGTAGCGCCGCCAGAGCGGGGAGAACCGGGCGTCGAACCCGTCCGGTGCGACCGACGCACGCGTGACGACGACGTCGCCCGTCGCCCCGGCGAGACCGTTCACGCGCTTGACGAGTCCGTCGAGCGAGGTGCGAGGAGGGCCGTCCGGCGACGACCGCCGCGGACGGGTGAGCGCACCCCACTGCTCCGCGGTCAGGTCGACGTGGGCGACCTGCCCGGTGGCGTGCACCCCGGCGTCCGTCCGACCGGCGACCGTCAGCTGCGGCGGCTCGCCCCACCGGGTGAAGACCGTGGCGAGCGCGGACTCGAGCGCGCCCTGCACGGTCCGCAGGCCGGGCTGCCGGGCCCAGCCGGAGAACGCGGCCCCGTCGTAGGCGACGTCCAGCCGCAGCCGCACGGCACCGCCGACACCGGCACCCGAGTCGTCCGTCCCTGCCACGGGAGCGAGCGTACCGGGGCCGGGGCGGGCCTCCCGTCCGGCCCCGCCGACGACGACCGCCCGCGCCCACGGACGTCGACCGCCCGTACCCGCGGACGACGCCCGCCCGAGCCGCGCCGACGGCGACGGGCAGCCCCGCTGACGGCGACCGTGCGCCGGTGTCAGCGCCACGTCAGTGCCGCGTGAGCGGCCGGCGGCACGATCGTCCCGACATCGACGAAAGGACCTGTGCGATGACCACCACACCACTCGCCGTCGAGGCGACCGGCCTCGTCAAGACGTTCGGCAGCAACCGCGCCGTGGACGGGGTCGACCTCCGCGTCGAGGCCGGCACGGTCTACGGCGTGCTCGGCCCGAACGGCGCCGGCAAGACGACCACCATCTCGATGCTCGCGACCCTGCTGCGGCCGGACGGCGGCGAGGCCCGCGTCTTCGGGCACGACGTCCGCCGCGAGCCGCAGACGGTCCGCTCCCTGATCGGGGTGACGGGGCAGTACGCGAGCGTCGACGAGACGCTCAGCGCCACCGAGAACCTCGTCATCTTCGCCCGGCTGCTCGGGCTGTCCCGCACCGACGCGAAGCGCAAGGCGGTCGAGCTGCTCGAGCGCTTCGGGCTGTCCGAGGCGGCGTCGCGTCCGCTCAAGAAGTTCTCCGGGGGCATGCGCCGCCGGCTCGACCTGGCCGCGAGCCTCATCGCGCAGCCGCCGCTGATCTTCCTCGACGAGCCCACCACGGGGCTCGACCCGCGAACCCGGGCGCAGATGTGGGACACGATCCGCGAGCTCGTCGCGACCGGGTCGACCGTCCTGCTCACGACGCAGTACCTCGACGAGGCCGACCAGCTCGCCGACCGCATCGCCGTCATCGACCACGGACGTGTCGTGGCCGAGGGCACCGCGGACGAGCTGAAGTCCTCGGTCGGCACGGCCTCGCTGCAGCTCCGCCTGGCGGACGCGGATGCGGACGCCCTCGCGACCGCGGCGTCGCTCGTCGAGCGCGTGCTCGGCACCCCGGCGGTCGTCAGCCCGGAGGGCGCGCGGCTCACCGCCCCGATGACGGCGCCCGACCGGGTCACCGACCTGCTCGTGTCGTTCCGCGACGCGGGCGTCTCCCTCGCCGAGATGAGCGTGCAGAAGCCGACCCTCGACGAGGTCTTCCTCACCATCACCGGCTCGCCGACGTCCGCGGACGCCGACACCGACACCGAGTCCGAGCGCGCGCTCGAAGGGAGCCCCGCATGACCACCCTCGCCCCGACCCCCACCACCACGTCGTCGCCCCGCGTGACACCCCGACCCGGGATCGGCGGCACCGGCCCGGCCGCCACCGTCCGCCAGTCGTTCACGATGGCGTACCGCGGACTCGTGAAGATCCGCCGGACCCCCGAGCAGCTGTTCGACGTCACGCTCATGCCGATCGTCTTCACGGTGATGTTCACGTACATCTTCGGCGGCGCGATCTCCGGCGACGTCGGCAGCTACCTGCCCGTGATCATCCCCGGCATCCTCGTGCAGACGGCGATCACGTCGTCGGTCGTCACCGGCGTGCAGCTCCGCGAGGACATGGACAAGGGCGTGTTCGACCGGTTCCGGTCGCTCCCGATCGCCCGGATCGCCCCGCTCGCCGGGGCCCTGCTCGCCGACACCGTCCGCTACGCCATCGCGACGACGATCACGTTCGTGGTGGGCATCGTCATGGGGCTGCGCCCCGCCGGCGGACTCGGCGCCGTGCTCCTCGCGGCGCTGCTCGTCATCGTGGTGGCGTGGGCGATCAGCTGGGTCTTCGCGTACTTCGGGGTCATCGCCCGGACCGCGTCGAGCGTCTCCGGCATCGCGAACCTCGTGCTGTTCCCGCTGACGTTCCTGTCGAACGCCTTCGTCCCGACCGACACGCTGCCCGCCTGGCTGCGCTGGTTCACCGAGGTCAACCCGGTCTCGCACCTCATCACCGCGGTGCGCGACCTGGTGAACCACGGCGTGGTCGGCGGCGACCTCTGGCTGAGCCTGCTCGGCGCGGCCGTGGTCGTCGCGGTGTTCGCCCCGCTGACGGTCCGCGCGTACATGCGGAAGGCCTGACGGTCCGGGCGACCGTCCGGGGGAGGACGGCCCGAGCGCCGGTCAGCCGGGCAGGCGAGCGTCCTCGAGCACGCGCCGCACCCACGAGACGGCCTCGGTCCGGTCCCTGCCGGCCGCGGCCGTCTCGGCGTCGGCGAGCGCCGGCTCCCCCACGGCCTCGGCGAGCAGCGGTCGCAGCCGGGCGTGCGCGAGCACCGCGAAGTCCTGCCGCGAGCCGATCCGCGTGAGCGTGCCCCAGCACGCGGCAGCCGTGTCCGGACGTCCGGCGCGCGCGTACGCGATCGCGAGCCCGGCGAGGGCCGTCCCGATGACGGGCACGTCCCGGCGGGCCTGGCGGAGCCGCAGCTGCACGAGGGTGCCGACACGGATCCGGCGGGCGACCGCCAGTTCGGCTGCCGGGAGGCCCGGGGCCGCGCCGTCGGTCCGGCCCGCGCCCGCCTCGTCCACCGCCGCGATGCGTGCCGCCCCCGCCGTCAGCGCCCAGTGCGCGGCGGGTCCGCGACCGGGCTGCACGACGTCCCAGGCCGCGGCGTACGCCGCCGCGGCCCCGGCGAGGTCGCCCTCGTACCGCGCGCACTCGGCGGTGATCGCGACCGCGAGCACGGCGATCAGCCCGCGGTCGTCGAACCCGCCGCGGCCGCCGTCGGGCCGGTGCCGCAGGTCTGCTGCGACGGCACGTGCACGGTCGACGTCGCCGGTCGCGGCCGAGGCGAGACCGACGGTCCACCCGATCTCGTACAGGTCGTCCTCCGCCCCGAACAGCTCGAGGTCCTCCCGGGCGGTGACGGCGGCGGCGAGGGACTCCCGGTACCGCCCGGACTGCGCGAGCAGCTGGGTCAGCGTGACCGCGACGGTGCCCGTGGTCCAGGCCTCTCCGGTCGTCCGTGCCAGCTCCTCCGCACGCCGGATGTACCGCAGCGCCCCGGCCGGGTCGCCGTCGTTCTCGGCCAGCGGCGCGCTGAGCAGGTGGCCGAGCAGGGCGACCGCGGGCTCCCGGTGGGCACGCAGCCGTGCCAGCTCGGCGGAGCCCTGCTCGGGTCGCGGCAGGGCGAGCAGGAGCCCGGCGAGCGCGTCGACGACCGGGTCCTCGGCACGCCCGGAGCGGTGCAGCTCCCGGAGTCCGCTGATCGCCCGGGCGGTGGTGCGGAGGTCGGTGAACACCGCGGTCGCACCGCACATCACGAGGCCGATCACCGTCGCGGTGCGGTCGGCCGGCGCCGGCACGCGCGACCGCAGCGCCGCGACGACGTCGGGTGCGGTCGCGGCGACCTCGCGGTGCAGCCCGCGGAGCGTCCAGTACCCGCCGAGGGCCGCGAAGACCTGCGCCACCGTCGGCACGTCGTCGGCGCGGATCGCCCAGCGCAGCAGGGTGACGAGCGTGTCGGCCTCGCGGCGGACCTCGGTGAACGCGACGAGCTGCGCCGGACCCCGCAGTGCGAACAGGTTGCGCGCTGCCGACAGCTCCCGGCCCCACGCGGTCATGGCCGCCCGCACGGCCTCGGTGGTGCCCCGCGCCGCCAGGCGTGCGGCGCCGAACTCGCGCACGGTCTCGAGCAGTCGGTAGCGGACCGGCTCCCCCTCGACCTCGACGAGCTGCACGAGGGACTGTTCCACCAGGTCGGCGAGGTCGTCGAGCGCGTCCCACCGCCGTCCGGGCTCCGCCACCGACTCGACGGCCTCGACCGCGACACCGTCGGGGAACAGTGCGAGGCGGGTCAGCAGGTCCCGGGCGCCCTCGTCGAGGAGCCGCCAGCTCCACTCGATGACGGCGAGCAGGGTGCGGTGCCGTTCGGGAGCGCTCCGGTCACCACCGCGCAGCAGGGCGAAGCGGTCGTCGAGCCGACGTTCGACCTCGTCGGCCGACATCCCCCGGATGCGGGCGGCGGCGAGCTCGATGGCGAGCGGCGACCCGTCGAGTCGGGTGCAGATCCTGCGCACCGCGTCCACGGGCAGCACCGCACCGGGCCGAGCGGCACGGGCGCGTTCGGTGAACAGCCGGACCGCCGCCCCGTCGGCCTCGACCGGCAGCGGTCCGAGGGGTGCGACGACCTCGCCCGCGATGGCGAGCGGTGCCCGGGACGTCGTGAGCACCCGCAGCCCGGGCACGGCGGCGAGCAGGTCGGCCGTGCAGCGGGCCACGGCCTGCAGCAGGTGCTCGCAGTTGTCGAGCACGAGCACCGTCGGTCCGTCGTCGAGGGCACGCACCACCCGGCCCCACAGGTCGGTGACGACCGCGTCCTGCAGCATGCGCGCCGTCCGGACCTCGGCGATCCCGAGCAGTGCGCCGAGGGCAGGCAGCAGGTCCTCGCCGTCGTCGATCGGTGCGAGCTCGCAGACGACGACGCCCGTGGTCGGGGGCAGCGCGGCGGCGACGGCCTGCGCCAGGCGCGTCTTGCCGAGTCCGCCCGGGCCGAGCACCGTGACCAGGCGGTGCTCGTCGAGCGACCGGGACACCGTCGCGACGTCGTCCTGCCGCCCGACGAGCTCGTTCGGCGCGACCCGGAGCCCGGTCCGCCGGACCGGGTGGTCGGTCGCGGACGCCGACCGGCGCAGGAGCTCGGCGTTCAGCCGCACGAGCTCCGCGGACGGATCGGCCCCGAGTCCGTCCGCCAGCCGTCCGCGGTGCGCGGCGAACACCGCGAGTGCCTCCGGGGTCCGCCCGTCGACGTCGAGGGCGCGCATCGCTCCGCCGACCGCCGTGTCGTCGAAGGGCGCCGCGTCGACCTCGGCGAGCCAGGTGGTCGCAGCGGCGGCGGCGTCGCCGTCCTCGAGCAGCAGGACGGCGAGCCGCCGACGCAGGGCGTGCTCGACCGCGGCCGCGCGGTCGGCGAGCGCCGAGCCCAGGTCCCCGTCGACGTCCGCACCCGGTGCGCCCCGCCACCGGCCGAGCGCTGCCCCCACCGCTGCTGTGTCGGGTGCGTGCACGGCCCGCTCCGCGGCGACGAGGTCGACGTCCGCCGGGTCGCCACCGAGCGCGTACCCCGTGCTGGTCGACACGACGAGACCGTCCGCCGTCGTCCGGCGCAGTCGGGAGACCAGGGTCTGCAGGGCCGCCCGGGCGCCCCTCGGCCGGTCCGCACCCCAGAGCTCGTCGATCAGTGCCTCGGTGCCGAGTGCACGGCCGGGTGCGAGCACCAGCGCGGTCAGGAACGACCGCGCGAGTGCACCGGGAACGGCGACCGCGGCACCGTCCGGGCCCGCCACCGTCACCGGTCCGAGGACGGCGACACGGGACGCGACGGGCACGACCCGATCCTAGTTCCGGCCGTGCGAGGACGCCGTCACCTGATCGTGACCGGCGAGCACGCGGTCGTCACCGGTCCGTGACACGCGAGGGTTAGCGTCACGGACATGGGATTCCCTCGTACCCGCTGCGCGGCCGTCCTCGCCACGTCGGTCGCTGTGCTCCTCGCGGTCACCGCCTGCTCGTCGCCGTCGACCGAGGGCGCGACACCGAGCGCCTCCGGCCCGCCCGCGTCGTCCGCGCCGAGCAGCAGCCCGTCCGCGGAGGTGACCGTCGACTTCGGGACGGCCCCCGCTGGCGACGGCGCACCGGACTGCTCGGCGCTGTTGCCCGCCGCAGCAGTCGACGCCGTCGTCCCCGGCGCGCGTGCGGTCGCCCTCGCCGACGTCGTGCACGTCGCGGCCGCCGACTGGGCACCCGTGGTCGCCGGTGGCTCCTCCTGCACGTCGACCACCGGCGTCGCACCGCTCGACGGCACCGTGCTCGGGACGATCGACGACCCCCGCTACGAGGGCGTGCGCGTCACGGTGCTGCCCGACGCCACGGCGGAGTACCAGGACCTCGCCGCGTCCGGGTTGACCGGCGTCCTGGACGACGGTCCGAGCTGCAGCGCGAGCGACGCCGCGGTCGTGTACTGCGTCTCCGACGTGCTCGTCGGTGACGCCTGGGTGCAGGTCCTGGCGCAGCGCGTCCAGGACGACCCGGACACGACCGAGGCGGCACTCGACGCCCCCTTCCGCGCTCTCGTCGAGCAGGTCGGCGACGCCGTGCGCACGAGCCCCGTCACCACCGCCCGCGTCGACGAGCACGTCGACGGCAGCCTGCCGCCCTGCGTCGCCGACAACGTGGACGCGGTCACGGACACGACGCTCCGCTGGGCACTCGAGGGCACCGACGTCGCTCCGACGACGGTCGAGCACGCGCTCGACCGTCTGTCGGGAGCGTCGTGCGGCTTCGTGGCGCCCGCCGAGTCCGATCCGCGGTACGACCAGCAGCAGGCGCAGTACGACCGCCTTCCGAACGGTGGCTGGGCGGTGGAGCAGCGCCTGGCCGCGGGCACGATCGACCGCGACGGGCGGATCGACCTCGACGGCCTCGACGACGGCGACGGCGCCTGGCGGACGTGCGACGACACCGCGTGCACCCTCGACGTCGTGTCGGACGGTGGCACGTGGGAGCACTTCGTCCTGATGCGCGCGGTGGCCCCGGACACCGCCGAGGCCGTCGAGCGCTGGGCGACGGCCTCGCGCGGCTGACCGGGGCGCTCGCTAGCGCTGTCGTCCCGAGGGCCCGGTCTCGGTGTCGACGTCGGCGGTCGCCCGCTTCTCGGACTCGAGCACCCCGCGCAGCGCGACGATCGCGCTGGAGGTCACCGTCACCTGCGACGGGTCCGCGTCACTGGCGTCGATGGCGCGCTCGAGGTCGGCGATCGACTCGTCCGCCCCGTCCTCCTCGCAGTCACCGCGAACCACGCAGGCGACCTTCCGGAGCGCGGCCGCGAAGGGTCCTGCGAACGCCGGGTCCGGCCGCCCGATGTTCTCCGCGACCGGACCCGAACGGGCGACCAGCTCGGTGAGGTCGGTCGTGTACCAGGCGACGCGCTCGAGCGCCCGGAAGCGCGCGCCGTCGGTCTGCAGGCGCGCACGCGGCCCCCGCAGCACGCTCCGGGGGTTCATCCGGCGCGCCTCCTGCGCCGTCGAGACGCGGTCCCGGACCTCGGCGATCGCCTTGTCCAGCCGCTCCTGCTGACGGTCCCAGGCACCGGTGTCCGGCTCGCCCTCGTCGAGCACGTCTGCCAGGTCGTCGAGCTGCTGCGCGAGCACGGCGTTCACCTGGTCGATGCGGCGCTCAGCGTCCCAGAAGTGCAGCGGGGGGACCACGGCGAAGTTCACCGCGAGCCCGATGCCGATGCCGATCGCCATCTGCACGACGTACGCGAACGAGTAGCCCTCCGCGTTGCCGCCGCCGATGAGGAGCACGAAGAGCGCCGCCATCGGCACCCACGAGTACCCCTCGCCCAGGATCCGGAAGCCCGAGACGAGCACCCCGAGGCCGACGACGAGCGCGACAGCGATGACCCCGGGATCGCCGATGAGCATCGTGAACCCGGCGATCAGGATGCCGAGCGTGATGCCGACCAGCGTCTGGACGCCGGCCCGGATCCCCGCGAAGACGGTCGTGCGCATCGCGACGATCGCACCGAGCGGTGCGTAGTACGGGTACTCCGCGGCGACGCCCGGTGCGTACTTCGCCAGGGTCCACGCGATCGTGGCGGCCAGCGCGGCCTTGCCTGCCAGCAACAACCGCGGCTGGGTGCCGGAGTCCCGACTCCACCGCCACAGACGGCGCCCTGCGCCGGTGATCCGTTCCGCTCTCGCCATGTCGCGATCACCGTACGGCGGCGACGCTGGGAGCGGACGCGGGTGCGCTCCGGACGGGAGGCGCGTGGCTGCCCCGCCCCGCGCCTCCCGTCCGTCGCCACGCCGTCCGCGGGGACGACGGAACCCCCCGCGACGTGGGTCGCGGGGGGTTCCGTGTGGTGGTGCTGGACCTACTTGGCGTCGTCCGACTTCGCCTCGGCGTCGGCCTCGACCTCGGCGGCAGCCGGGGTCTCGGTCTCGGCCTCGACGGGAGCGGACTCCTCGGTCGTCTCCGTGGACTCGACCGGGGTCTCCTCGGCCGGGGTCTCCTCGGCCGGAGCGGCAGCAGCCGGGGCCGCGTCGCGCTTGACCGGGGCCGGCGTGCTCGACACCGGCTCGAGGACGAGCTCGATCGAGGCGAGCGGCGCGTTGTCACCCTTGCGGAAGCCGAGCTTCGTGATGCGGGTGTAGCCGCCCTGACGGTCCTCGACCTGCGGGGCGATCTCCGTGAACAGCGTGTGCACGACGGACTTGTCGCGCAGCTGGGCGATCACACGACGACGCGCGTGCAGGTCGCCACGCTTCGCGAACGTGATGAGACGCTCGGCGACGGGACGCAGGCGCTTGGCCTTCGTCTCGGTGGTCGTGATGCGACCGTGCGTGAAGAGGGCGTTGGCGAGGTTGCTCAGGAGCAGGCGCTCGTGGGCGGGGCCGCCACCGAGGCGGGGGCCCTTGGTGGGCTTCGGCATGTCAGTTCTCCAGTGGTGATGGTGGTGCGCACCGACTCATCGGTGCGCGTGCGCGTGAGCGCGAGGTCAGTTGTTGGACTCGTCCTCGTCGTACCCGCTGTAGAAGTGGGCGCCGTCGAATCCGGGGACGGTGTCCTTGAGGGACAGGCCGAGCTCGGTGAGCTTGTCCTTGACCTCGTCCACCGACTTCTGACCGAAGTTGCGGATGTTCATGAGCTGCGTCTCCGACAGGGCGACGAGCTCGGACACCGTGTTGATGCCCTCCCGCTTGAGGCAGTTGTAGCTGCGCACCGACAGGTCGAGGTCCTCGATCGGGGTCTGCAGCTCGTTCGAGAGCACCGCGTCGACCGGCGCGGGGCCGATCTCGATGCCCTCGGCCGCCGTGTTCAGCT
This sequence comes from Curtobacterium sp. 179-B 9B NHS, assembly GCF_045370965.1. Lineage (NCBI taxonomy): Bacteria > Bacillati > Actinomycetota > Actinomycetes > Micrococcales > Microbacteriaceae > Curtobacterium > Curtobacterium sp. 179-B 9B NHS. The sequence continues at coordinate 96,460 of NZ_JBIQDQ010000005.1, read as the reverse complement.
CGCGGGCGAGACCGAACAGCTCGACCAGCGTGCGACCGGCCGACGCGATGGCGTCGCGCGGCGTGATCGCCGGCTTCGACTCGACGTCGACGACCAGGCGGTCGAAGTCCGTGCGCTCACCGGCACGCGTCGCCTCGACGCGGTAGGTGACCTTGAGGACCGGCGAGTAGATCGAGTCGATCGGGATCTGCCCGGCCTCGCTGAACTCCGAACGGTTCTGGGTCGCCGAGACGTAGCCGCGGCCACGCTCGATCGTCAGCTCCAGCTCGAAGCGCGCGGTGTCGTTCAGGGTCGCGATGACGAGGTCCGGGTTGTGGATCTCGACGCCGGCCGGGGCGGAGATGTCCGCCGCGGTGACCTGACCGGCACCCTGCTTGCGCAGGTACGCGGTGATCGGCTCGTCGTGCTCGCTGGAGACGACGAGGCTCTTGATGTTGAGGATGATCTCGGTGACGTCTTCCTTGACACCGGGGACGGTGCTGAACTCGTGGAGGACGCCGTCGATGCGGATGCTGGTGACAGCCGCGCCGGGGATCGAGGAGAGGAGCGTGCGGCGCAGCGAGTTGCCGAGGGTGTAACCGAAGCCCGGCTCGAGCGGCTCGATGACGAAGCGCGAGCGGTGCTCGGAGATCGACTCCTCGGTCAGGGTGGGGCGCTGTGCAATGAGCACTGTGGGATTCCTTTCGGCGGAGTGTCCGCTATATGACACTCGGCGGTACGACGGGGCCGACCGGGCCCCGACGGGTCTGTTGAGTTGTGATCACGCGCAGCGCGGGGCCGGGAGGGCCCGACGTACGCGATCGAACGACCAGGAATGGCCGGCCCCGCTCGCCCCGGTCAGGGGACGAGCGGGGAACGGCCGGTTGCTCCTCGCGTCAGACGCGGCGACGCTTCGGCGGGCGGCAGCCGTTGTGCGCCTGCGGGGTGACGTCGTTGATCGAGCCGACCTCGAGGCCAGCGGCCTGGAGCGAACGGATCGCGGTCTCGCGACCCGAGCCCGGGCCCTTGACGAAGACGTCGACCTTCTTGACGCCGTGCTCCTGCGCCTGACGCGCAGCGGACTCGGCGGCGAGCTGCGCCGCGAACGGCGTCGACTTGCGCGAACCCTTGAAGCCCACGGCACCCGAGGACGCCCAGCTGAGGACGGCACCCGACGGGTCGGTGATGCTGACGATGGTGTTGTTGAACGTGCTCTTGATGTGGGCCTGGCCCACGGCGACGTTCTTCTTCTCCTTGCGACGCGGCTTGCGCGCGGCAGTCTTGGGGGTAGCCATGATGATCTCCTATCGGGCCTTCTTCTTGCCTGCCACGGTGCGCTTCGGTCCCTTGCGGGTACGCGCGTTGGTCTTGGTGCGCTGACCACGCACCGGGAGACCACGACGGTGGCGGAGACCCTCGTAGCTACCGATCTCGACCTTGCGGCGGATGTCGGCGGCGACCTCGCGGCGGAGGTCACCCTCCACCTTGAAGTTGCCCTCGATGAAGTCACGGAGGGCGACGAGCTGGTCGTCGGTCAGGTCCTTGACGCGGATGTCACCGGAGATACCGGTCTCGGCGAGTGCCTGGACCGCGCGGGTACGGCCGACGCCGTAGATGTACGTGAGTGCGATCTCCACGCGCTTCTCGCGCGGGATGTCGACGCCTGCTAGACGTGCCATGTTCTGGCTGCTCCTGTTTTCGGTGGAGGTGTGGCGCAGTACCGGTGCCCGGGCCTCCGCCCCGAGGTGTCCCCCCGCCGACGACCGAGGTCAGTGGCGGAGTTCTGGTACTGCGTGTTCAGTGTTGAGTTGTGGGTCCTGCTGGGAGCTCAGCCCTGGCGCTGCTTGTGGCGCGGGTTGCTCTTGCAGATCACCATGACGCGGCCCTTGCGGCGGATGACACGGCAGTGCTCGCAGATGGGCTTGACGCTGGGGTTGACCTTCATGATTGCTTCCTGTTGCTCGCTGGCTTCGTGCCCGGCGGGTTCGCCGAGCCGTTCCTTTCCAGCTCGCGGATCACTTGTAGCGGTAGACGATCCGGCCGCGGGTCAGGTCGTACGGGCTCAGCTCCACGATCACGCGGTCCTCGGGGAGGATGCGGATGTAGTGCTGGCGCATCTTCCCGGAGATGTGCGCGAGGACCTTGTGTCCGTTGGTCAGCTCAACGCGGAACATCGCGTTGGGCAGAGCTTCGAGCACCGAGCCTTCGATCTCGATGACGCCGTCTTTCTTGGCCATAGCCTCACTGTCGCTTGGTTGGATTACCGGTGTGATCCCCGAGCCGGTCTGCGGGTCGGGCGCCACGCCGAAGGGCATGACACACCAAAGATCAACCCTATGCGATCCGGCGCAGATTGCCAAGTGCCGGTCGGGCCGCGACCCTCCGTCTGGGGCTCGCCGTCCGGAGCTGAACGGTCCACAGTGGATCAGCGGCCGCTTCCGAGGTCCGGAACGGGCCCGTCGCCGTAGCCTGGCCGTCGCTGCCCCCCGGACGCCCGCGCCGGAGAACCGATCGGAGACCACGTGCCTGACGCGCCCCGCCGCCCCCTCGCCCGTCACGGTCGACTGCCGCGCCGTCGCGGATGGGGCACGCTGCTGGGGTTCGTCGCGGCCACGGTCGCCGTCGTCCTGGTCAGCGGCACGAGCGTCGCGGCGATCGCCGGCGCACAGCTCGCCGCGGCACCGCACACGGTCGAGCTCAGCACCGACGACCAGAACACCGCGAAGACCGCCGACATCACGGCGATGCAGGGCGGCGCGAACATCCTGCTCCTCGGCAGCGACACCCGCGTCGGGCAGTTCGACTCGGACGAGAACGTCGAGGGCGCCCGGAACGACGTCACGATCCTCGTCCACATCTCGCAGGACCACCAGCAGCTCACGGCCGTCAGCTTCCCCCGCGACCTCAAGGTCCCGATCCCGGCGTGCACGAACCCCGAGACGGGCACCTCGTACCCGGCCGTGGACAGCGAGCTCATCAACGAGTCCCTCGGGCACGGCGGGATCTCCTGCGCCGTGGACACGGTCGAGAACCTGACCGGGCTGACGATCCCCTACGCCGGACTCATCACCTTCGACGGGGTGATCGAGATGTCGAACGCCGTGGGCGGCGTCGACGTCTGCGTCGCGAAGCCCATCGACGACTCGTACACCGGCCTGCAGCTCTCGGCCGGTCAGCACACCCTCGCCGGCCAGGACGCGCTCGCGTTCCTGCGCAGCCGGCACGGCGTCGGTGACGGCAGCGACCTCGCGCGCATCAGCTCCCAGCAGGTCTTCCTGTCCGCCCTGCTCCGGAAGGTCACCTCGGACGGCACCCTGTCGAACCCGGTGACCCTCTACAAGCTGGCCGGTGCGGCGCTGTCGAACATGACGCTCTCCGACGGCCTGGCGCAGACCCGCACCCTCGTCGGACTCGCCTCGACCCTGCGGGGCATGAGCACCTCGGACATGCTGTTCGTGCAGTACCCGGTCGTCGACGACCCCTCCGACACCGCGCACGTGCTCGTCGACGAGGCGGCGGCGCACGACCTCAACGTCGTGCTGCAGCAGGACCGCAAGACCTCGCTGAGCGACTCGTCCACCGGCCGGGCGTCGGAGGAGTCCCCGACCGCGGCGGGCACCCCGGGGAGCGACGCACCGTCGTCCGACGCGCCGGCCGCGGGGGACGACGCGGCGAGCGGAGCTGCGACCGGGACGCCCACGGGTACGGCGACCGCTGCCGGGACGCCGACGGCGACCCCGCTGCCCTCGAGCATCTCCGGCCAGTCGGCGTCCGAGCAGACCTGCACCGTCGGCAACTGAGCGCGTCGGGGACTGCGCCCGTCGGGGACTGAGCGCGTCGGGGACTGAACCCGTCGGGCTCAGCCCGCCGGGGACCGGCGCGGACGCGCGCGGAGCGGTCCCGGCGTCGGCCCGGCCGTCGTCGGTGACCGGGCCGGTGCGCGGAGTCGCACCGCGCCTCCCGGCCGACCGCGCGGTCACCGGTCACGGACCGGACGCGTCCGGTCGCCCTACGGGACGGGGACGGGCGTGACGCCGAGCGGCACGAGGCCGGAGGCGCCGCCGTCCGATGCGGTGAGCACCCAGATGCCCTCGGCGTGCACGGCCACCGAGTGCTCCCAGTGCGCCGCGTCGGAACCGTCGAGGGTCCTGATCGTCCAGTCGTCGTCGTCCGTGGAGCTGTCGATCGTCCCGGCCGTCACCATCGGTTCGATCGCCACGACCAAGCCGGGCCGGACCGCCGGACCGGCACCGCGGACCCGGTAGTTGAAGACCGGCGGGTCCTCGTGCATGGACCGGCCGATCCCGTGCCCCGTGAAGTCCTCGACGATGCCCCAGGCGCCCGTCTCGTCGATGGCGTCCTCGATCACCGCGCCCACCTCGTTGAGGTTCCGCGCGTGTGCGAGCGCCGCGATGCCGTGCCAGAGCGAGCGCTCCGTGGTGTCGCAGAGCGTCTGGCGCGCCGCAGTCACGGGAGCGTCGCCGCCGGGGAGCACCGTCGTGAAGGCGCTGTCACCGTTCCACCCGTCGACCTCTGCACCGGCGTCGACCGAGACGATGTCGCCCGGCTCGAGCACGCGGTCGCCGGGGATCCCGTGGACGATCTCGTCGTTCACGGAGACGCACAGGGTGTGCCGGTAGCCCGGGACGAGCTGGAAGTTCGGGACGCCGCCGCCCTCGCGGATCGTCCGCTCGGCGATCGCGTCGAGCTCGCCCGTGGTGACGCCCGGGCGGATCGCAGCACGGACCGCGACGAGCGCGGCCTCGGTGAGCAATCCGGGACGGAGCATCGCGCGGAGCTCCTCCGGCGACTTGTAGATCGAGGGCTTGCGACGACGCACGAGGGGTGTCAGACGCCCGCGGTGAGGCCGCGCGAGCTGAGCGCCGCCTGGATGCGGTCCCCGACCTCGTCGATGCCGCCGAGGCCGTCCACGTCGACCACGAGACCGCGCTCGGCGTACGCCGCGACGATCGGCGCGGTCTGCTCCGTGTAGACCTCCTGGCGACGCCGGATGGTCTCCTCGTTGTCGTCGCTGCGCCCCTGGTCCTCGGCGCGCTTCAGGAGCCGCGCGACGAGCGCGTCCTGGTCGGCGACGAGCTGCACCACGGCGTCGATCCCGGCGCCCTGCTCCGCGAGCAGCGCGTCGAGGTACTCGACCTGGCCCACCGTGCGGGGGTAGCCGTCGAGCAGGAAGCCCTGCTCGGCGTCCGGCTCGGCGAGGCGCGACTTGACGAGCTCGTTCGTCAGTTCGTCGGGGACGTAGTTCCCCGCGTCCATGATCGCCTTGGCCTGCACGCCCAACGGCGTGCCCTCGGAGACGTTCTTGCGGAAGATGTCACCCGTGGAGATCGCGGGGACGCCGAAGCCCTCGGCGATGCGACCGGCCTGGGTGCCCTTCCCGGCTCCGGGAGGTCCGACGATGATGAGGCGTGCGCTCAACGGAGAAGCCCTTCGTAGTGACGTTGCTGCAGCTGCGAGTCGATCTGCTTCACGGTCTCGAGACCGACACCCACGATGATGAGGATGCTCGCGCCGCCGAACGGGAAGTTCTGGTTCGCGCCGAACAGCGCCAGTGCTGCCAGCGGGATGAGCGCGATGAGACCGAGGTAGAGCGAGCCGGGCAACGTCACCCGGGTCAGGACGAAGTCGAGGTACTCGGCCGTCGGACGGCCGGCCCGGATGCCCGGGATGAAGCCGCCGTACTTCTTCATGTTGTCGGCGACCTCTTCGGGGTTGAAGGTGATCGCGACGTAGAAGTACGTGAACCCGACGATGAGCAGGAAGTACAGGACCATGTAGAACCAGTTGTCACCCGAGGTCAGGTTGTTCTGGATCCAGGTCACCCAGGCGGCCGGCTCCGAGCCGTCCGAGGGCTGGTTGAACTGCGCGACCAGGGCCGGCAGGTACAGCAGCGACGAGGCGAAGATGACGGGCACGACGCCGGCCATGTTCACCTTGATCGGGATGTAGGTGTTGTTGCCGCCGTAGGTGCGGCGCCCGACCATGCGCTTGGCGTACTGCACCGGGATGCGTCGCTGCGACTGCTCGACGAAGACGACGGCCATCATGATGACCAGACCGACGAGGATGACGAACAGGAAGAGCTCGAAGGACTGCGACTGCTCGATCGCCCACAGGGCCGACGGGAACTGCGCGGCGATGGACGTGAAGATGAGCAGCGACATGCCGTTGCCGATGCCGCGCTCGGTGACGAGCTCGCCCATCCACATGATCAGGCCGGTACCGGCGGTCAGCGTGACGACCATGAGCATGATCGCGTACCAGCTGTCGTTCGAGATGATCGACGAGCAGGACGCCGACGCGTTCGTGCCGAAGAGGGCACCCGAGCGCGCGACCGTGATGAGGGTGGTCGACTGCAGGACACCGAGCGCGATGGTGAGGTAGCGCGTGTACTGCGTCAGCTTCGCCTGGCCGGACTGGCCCTCCTTGTAGAGGGCGTCGAAGTGCGGGATCACCACGCGCAGGAGCTGCACGATGATCGACGACGTGATGTACGGCATGATGCCGAGCGCGAAGACCGACAGCTTCAGCAGCGCGCCGCCGGAGAAGAGGTTGATGAGGTCGTAGAGCCCACCCGAGGAGCCGGCGCTCGCCAGGCAGCTCTGCACGGCGGCGTAGTCGACGAACGGCGCGGGGATGTACGACCCGAGACGGAACAGCGCGATGATCGCGAGGGTGAAGCCGATCTTCTTGCGAAGATCTGGGGTGCGCATGATGCGCGCGACCGCTCTGAACACGAGGACTCCGAACTTCTGGGACCGGCGACCCGATCGGGGTCTTCACGGTGTCGATCGGCAGCGCCGACCTGGCCGACGGACGTCAGCCACTGTCAAGGAAACCGTAACGGCGGCCCGTGCGCAAACGCACGGGCCGCCGACGGGGGTTACTGGGAGACGGTTCCGCCAGCAGCCACGATCTTCTCGGCGGCGGACGCCGAGACCTTGTCGACCGAGACCGTGAGCTTCACGCTGATGTCACCCTGACCGAGAACCTTGACCTTCTCGTTCTTGCGGACGGCGCCCTTGGCGACCAGGTCCGCGACGGTGACGTCGCCACCGTTGGGGTAGAGCTCCGCGATCTTGTCCAGGTTCACGACCTGGTACTCGACGCGGAACGGGTTCTTGAACCCGCGGAGCTTCGGGGTGCGCATGTGCAGCGGCATCTGCCCACCCTCGAAGCCGACCTTGACCTGGTAACGAGCCTTCTGGCCCTTGGTACCACGGCCGGCGGTCTTGCCCTTCGAGCCCTCACCACGGCCGACACGGGTGCGGTCCTTCTTGGAACCGGCAGCCGGGCGGAGGTGGTGCAGCTTCAGCACCTGGACCCGCTCGTTCTTCTCGTCGCTCATGCGTCGACCTCCTCGACCTTCACGAGGTGCGCCACCGTCGCGATGTACCCGCGGTTCTGGGCGTTGTCCTCACGCAGGACCGTACGGCCGATGCGCTTGAGGCCCAGGCTGCGCAGGGTGTCGCGCTGGTACTGCTTCTCGCTGATAACGGACTTCGTCTGCGTGATCTTCAGCATCGCCATCACGCACCTGCCTTCTCGGTCGCGGCACGCAGCGCCGCAGCCTCGGCGTGGAGCAGACGGGCCGGGACGACCCGGTCGACGTCGAGGCCACGACGGCTCGCGACCGCGCGGGGCTCCTCGAGCTGCTGCAGCGCCTCGACGGTCGCGTGCACGATGTTGATGGTGTTCGACGAGCCGAGCGACTTGCTCAGGACGTCGTGGATGCCGGCGCACTCGAGCACGGCGCGGACCGGACCACCGGCGATGACACCGGTACCGGCAGCGGCCGGACGCAGGAGCACGACACCGGCAGCGGCCTCACCCTGCACCGGGTGCGGGATGGTGTTGCCGACGCGCGGGACGCGGAAGAAGTTCTTCTTCGCCTCCTCGACGCCCTTCGAGATCGCGGTGGGGACTTCCTTCGCCTTGCCGTAGCCGACACCGACGAGGCCGTTGCCGTCACCGACGACGACGAGCGCCGTGAAGCTGAAGCGACGACCACCCTTGACGACCTTCGACACGCGGTTGATGGTCACCACGCGCTCGAGGAACTGGCTGTCGCCACCGCGGTTGTTGCGGTCACGACCCTGCTGACGGTCACGCCCGCCACCACGACGGCCGCGCTGGTCGGCGTTGTCGCGGTTGTTCGACGCGGAGCCCGCGGCGGTCTCGACCGGACGCTCGGCGACGGCAGGGGCTTCCGCTTCCTTGCCGGCCGCGGCCTTGGCGACGGTCTCCGTCGCAGCAGCGGTCTCGGTCTCGGCCGCTTCGTTGTTGTTCGCGATGTCGCTCACAGGTTCAGCCCTCCTTCACGGGCACCATCGGCGATCGCGGCGACGCGACCGGCGTACTTGCTCCCACCGCGGTCGAAGACCACGGCCTCGACGCCAGCGGCCTTCGCACGCTCGGCGACGAGCTCGCCGATGCGACGGGCCTTGGCCGTCTTGTCGCCGTCGAACGAACGGAGGTCGGCCTCCATCGTCGACGCGCTGGCCAGGGTGTGGCCCTTCGCGTCGTCGATGACCTGGACGAACACGTGACGCGACGAACGGGTGACGGCGAGACGCGGACGCGCCTCGGTGCCGGTGATCTTCTTGCGGAGACGGTTGTGACGGCGCGCCTTGGCGGCCGACTTGCTCTTTCCTCGGATACCGAGAGCCATGATCACTTACCTGACTTTCCGGCCTTGCGGCGCACGATCTCGCCCGCGTAGCGGACACCCTTGCCCTTGTAGGGCTCGGGCTTGCGCAGCTTGCGGATGTTGGCAGCCACCTCGCCGACGGCCTGCTTGTCGATGCCTGACACGGTGAGCTTGTTGTTGCCCTCGACGGCGAAGCTGATGCCCGCCGGCGGCTCGACCGTGATGGGGTGGGAGTAGCCGAGCGCGAACTCGACGTTGCTGCCCTTCGCCGCGACGCGGTAACCGGTACCGACGACCTCGAGGCCCTTGGAGTAGCCCTGGGTCACGCCGACGATGTTGTTCGCGATGAGGGTGCGGGTCAGGCCGTGCAGCGCACGCGAGCTGCGCTCGTCGTCCGGACGGGTGACGAGGACCTGGTTCTCCTCGACCTTGGCCTGGATGGGCTCTGCGACGGTGAGCGCGAGCTCGCCCTTCGGGCCCTTGACCGCGACGGTCTGGCCGTCGATGGCGACGGTCACACCCGCGGGGATGTCAATGGGAAGACGTCCGATTCGAGACATTGTCGATCACCACACGTAGGCGAGGACTTCCCCACCCACGCCCTTCTGCTCGGCTTCACGGTCGGTGAGCAGCCCCGACGAGGTCGAGAGGATCGCCACGCCGAGGCCACCGAGGACCTGGGGGAGCTCCGTCGACTTCGCGTAGACCCGGAGACCGGGCTTCGAGACGCGCTTGATGCCGGCGATCGAACGCTCGCGCTCGGGGCCGTACTTCAGGTCGATCGTGAGGGTCTGCCCGACGCGGGCGTCCTCGATCTTCCACTCGCTGATGTAGCCCTCGCGCTTGAGGATCTCGGCGATGTTCTTCTTCAGCTTGGAGCTGGGGAGCGAGACGGCGTCGTGGTGCGCCGAGTTCGCGTTCCGCAATCTGGTCAGCATGTCTGCGACCGGATCGGTCATCGTCATGATGGTCGTCCATTCTTCGCCTGGTTTCGACACCCGTTCCACGAATGCCGACCTGAGCGATCGGGTGGTCTCCGAGCGGATCCCGGAGACCTGGGGGCCGGCGGCTGTCGCCGTCGGCCGGTGTTCGTGCGTGCGGGCCGGAGGACGTGAATCCTCCGGCCCGCAGCGCCCGGACCAGCTTAGACCGTCTGGTCGGCCGAACGGAACGGGAAGCCGAGCTGGCGGAGCAGCGCGCGGCCCTCGTCGTCCGTCTTCGCGGTGGTCACGACGGTGATGTCGAAGCCACGCACGCGGTCGATGCGGTCCTGGTCGATCTCGTGGAACATCGACTGCTCCGTGAGACCGAACGTGTAGTTGCCGTTGCCGTCGAACTGCTTGTCGCTGAGCCCGCGGAAGTCGCGGATGCGGGGCAGTGCGAGGGTGACGAGGCGGTCGATGAACTCCCACGCGCGGTCACCACGGAGGGTGACGTGCGCGCCGATGGCCTGACCCTCACGCAGCTTGAACTGCGCGATGGACTTGCGGGCCTTCGTCACGACCGGCTTCTGACCCGTGATCGCCGTGAGGTCCTTGACGGCCCCCTCGATGACCTTCGAGTCACGAGCTGCTTCACCGACACCGGTGTTCACGACGACCTTGACCAGGCCGGGGACCTGGTTGACGTTCGCGTACCCGAACTGCTCGGTGAGGGCAGCCTTGATCTCGTTCTTGTACTTCTGCTTGAGGCGCGGCTCGACCTTGGTCTCCGGCGCGGCAGTCGTGTCGGTCATCAGAGCTTCTCACCCGACTTCTTGGCGTAGCGGACGCGGACGGTCTTCTTGACGCCGTCCTTCTCCACCTCTTCGATGCGGAAGCCGACGCGGGTCGGCTTCTTGGTCTTCGGGTCGACGATGGCGACGTTCGACACGTGGATCGGAGCCTCGTGCTGCTCGACGCCACCGGTCTTCGACCCGCGCTGCGTCTGGCCGACGCGGACGTGCTTCGTGACGAAGTTCACGCCCTCGACGACGACACGGTTCTTGTCCTTGAGGACCTCGATGACCTTGCCCTGCTTGCCACGGTCGCCGCCACGCTCCTGCTTGGCTCCCGTGATGACCTGGACGAGGTCACCCTTCTTGATGTTCGCCATGGCTTACAGCACCTCCGGCGCGAGCGAGATGATCTTCATGAACTTCTTGTCACGGAGCTCACGACCGACCGGCCCGAAGATGCGCGTACCGCGCGGGTCGCCGTCGGCCTTGAGGATCACTGCCGCGTTCTCGTCGAACTTGATGTAGGAGCCGTCCTGACGACGGGTCTCCTTCTTGGTGCGAACGATGACCGCCTTGACGACGTCACCCTTCTTCACGTTGCCGCCGGGGATGGCGTCCTTCACCGTGGCGACGATGACGTCACCGAGGCCGGCGTAGCGACGACCCGAGCCACCGAGCACGCGGATGGTCAAGATCTCCTTGGCACCCGTGTTGTCGGCGACCTTCAGGCGGGATTCCTGCTGAATCACTGCTGTCTCCTATTCCGAAGCAGGCCGGGGCCTACTTGGCCTTCTCGAGGATCTCGACCAGGCGCCAGCGCTTGGAGGCGCTGAGGGGACGGGTCTCGCTGATCACGACGAGGTCGCCGACACCGGCGGTGCCGAGCTCGTCGTGCGCCTTCACCTTGGACGTGCGACGGATGATCTTGCCGTAGAGCGCGTGCTTCACGCGGTCCTCGACCTCGACCACGATGGTCTTGTCCATCTTGTCGCTCGTCACGTAGCCGCGACGCGTCTTGCGGTAGCCGCGGGTCGAGGCGGCGGAGTTGTTCTCTTCGTTCGCCATCAGTTCTCCTCGGCGGTAGCGGCCTCGGTCGACTCGGCGGGCTTGTCAGCCTTCTTCGTCTTCTTGGCCTTGGTGGCGGTCTCGACGGGCGCGGGGGTGGCACGGATGCCGAGCTCGCGCTCACGGAGGACCGTGTAGATGCGTGCGATGTCGCGCTTGACGGCGCGGAGACGACCGTGGCTCTCCAGCTGGCCGGTGGCCGACTGGAAGCGGAGGTTGAAGAGTTCCTCCTTGGCCTTCTTCAGCTCGTCAGCGAGACGCTCGTTCTCGAAGGTGTCGAGCTCCGTCGGACGGAGCTCCTTGGAACCGATCGCCATTATGCGTCGCCCTCCTCGCGCTTGATGATGCGTGCCTTGAGGGGCAGCTTGTGGATTGCACGGGTCAGCGCCTCACGGGCGATGTCCTCGCTGACGCCGGAGAGCTCGAAGAGCACACGACCCGGCTTGACGTTGGCGACCCACCACTCGGGCGAGCCCTTACCGGAACCCATGCGGGTCTCAGCCGGCTTCTTGGTGAGCGGGCGGTCCGGGTAGATGTTGATCCAGACCTTGCCGCCACGCTTGATGTGACGCGTCATGGCGATACGAGCGGACTCGATCTGACGGTTGGTCACGTAGGCGGGCGTGAGCGCCTGGATACCGAAGTCGCCGAACGACACCTTGGTGCCGCCCGTCGCCTGGCCCGAACGCTTCGGGTGGTGCTGCTTGCGGTGCTTGACTCGACGGGGGATAAGCATGGTTACGCCTCAACTCCTGCGCCGGCCGGCGCGTCCTGCGGAGCCTGCTGCTGACGGCCGCCGCGGTCGCCGCCACGGCGGTCCCCACGGTCGCCGCGCTCGCCACGCGGGCCGCCACGACGCTCGGGGCGCGACGAACGCTGGTTCGCCTGCTCGCGAGCGAGCTCCTTGTTCGTGATGTCGCCCTTGTAGATCCAGACCTTCACGCCGATGCGGCCGAACGTGGTCCGGGCCTCGTAGAAGCCGTAGTCGATGTTCGCGCGGAGCGTGTGCAGGGGCACGCGGCCCTCGCGGTAGAACTCCGAGCGGGACATCTCGGCGCCGCCGAGACGGCCCGACACCTGGATGCGGACACCCTTGGCGCCGGCACGCTGTGCACCCTGCAGGCCCTTGCGCATGGCGCGACGGAACGCGACACGAGCGGAGAGCTGCTCGGCGATGCCCTGCGCGACGAGCTGGGCCTCGGTCTCGGGGTTCTTGACCTCGAGGATGTTGAGCTGGATCTGCTTCTTGGTGAGCTTCTCGAGCTCGCCACGGACGCGCTCCGCCTCGGCGCCACGGCGACCGATGACGATGCCCGGACGCGCGGTGTGGATGTCCACGCGGACGCGGTCACGGGTGCGCTCGAGCTCGATGCGGGCGACACCGGCGCGGTCGAGGGTCTTCTTCAGGTACTCGCGCACCTTGATGTCCTCGGCCACGTAGTCGGCGTAGCGCTGACCGGCCTTCGTGCTGTCGGTGAACCAGTGCGAGACGTGGTCCGTCGTGATCCCGAGACGGAAGCCGTACGGGTTGACCTTCTGGCCCATTACTTGCTCGCCTTCTTGCTCGTCGCGGCAGCCTCGGCCTCGTCCGGCGTCGCGAGGACGACCGTGATGTGGCTGGTGCGCTTGTTGATGCGGAAGGCGCGGCCCTGGGCACGCGGCTGGAACCGCTTCAGGGTCGTGCCCTCGTCGACGAAGACGCGGCTCACGTAGAGGTCGCGCTCGTCGAGGAAGCTGTTCGTCGAGTCCGCCTTGACACGTGCGTTCGCGATCGCCGAGGCGACCAGCTTGTACACGGGCTCCGAAGCGCCCTGGGGGGCGAACTTCAGGATGGCGAGGGCCTCGTGGGCCTGCTTGCCGCGGATCAGCTCGATGACGCGACGGGCCTTCTGAGGCGTGACGCGGATGTGTCGCACGCGTGCGATCGACTCCACCATTTCGTTCCTCCTCTGCGTCGCCGCCTTAGCGGCGACGGCCCTTCTTGTCGTCCTTCACGTGACCACGGAAGGTGCGGGTCGGCGCGAACTCGCCGAGCTTGTGACCGACCATCGACTCGGTGACGAACACCGGGATGTGCTTGCGGCCGTCGTGCACGGCGATCGTGTGTCCGAGCATGTTCGGGACGATCATCGAGCGACGCGACCAGGTACGGATCACGTTCTTGGTGTTGGCCTCGTTCTGCGTGACGACCTTGCGGAGCAGGTGCTCGTCGACGAAGGGGCCCTTCTTCAGACTGCGTGGCATCTTCTGAACTCCTACTTGCGCTTCTTGCCGGCGTTACGGCGACGGACGATGAGCTTGTCGCTCGGCTTGTTCGGCTTGCGCGTACGACCCTCGGCCTGGCCCCAGGGGCTGACCGGGTGACGACCACCGGACGTCTTGCCCTCACCACCACCGTGCGGGTGGTCGACCGGGTTCATCGCGACACCACGCACGGTCGGGCGGACGCCCTTCCAGCGCATGCGGCCGGCCTTGCCCCAGTTGATGTTGGACTGCTCGGCGTTGCCGACCTCGCCGATCGTGGCGCGGCAGCGGGCGTCGACGTTGCGGACCTCGCCCGACGGCAGGCGGAGCTGCGCGTAGGGGCCGTCCTTGGCGACGAGACGCACCGAGGCACCGGCCGAACGCGCCATCTTCGCGCCGCCACCGGGGCGGAGCTCGATCGCGTGGATGACCGTACCCACGGGGATGTTGCGCAGCGGCAGGTTGTTGCCGGGCTTGATGTCGGCGCCGGGGCCCTGCTCGATGACGTCGCCCTGCTTGAGCTTGTTCGGCGCGATGATGTAGCGCTTCGTGCCGTCGACGTAGTGCAGGAGCGCGATGCGCGCGGTGCGGTTCGGGTCGTACTCGATGTGTGCGACCTTGGCGTCCACGCCGTCCTTGTCGTGACGACGGAAGTCGATCACGCGGTACTGGCGCTTGTGGCCACCACCGATGTGGCGGGTGGTGATGCGGCCCGAGCTGTTGCGGCCACCGGTCTTCGGCAGCGGACGAAGCAGCGACTTCTCCGGCGTCGAACGGGTGATCTCAGCGAAGTCGGCGACCGACGAGCCGCGACGACCGGGGGTCGTCGGCTTGTAGTTACGAATAGCCATGATTTATCCCTCTGGTCCTCAGCCGACAGCCGTGAAGATGTCGATCGAACCGGACTTGAGCGTCACGATGGCGCGCTTGGTGTCCTTGCGCTTGCCCAGGCCGAACTTCGTGCGACGGGTCTTGCCCGGACGGTTCAGCGTGTTGATGCTCGCGACCTTGACGTCGAAGATCTTCTCGATGGCGAGCTTGATCTCGGTCTTGTTCGAACGGGGGTCCACGATGAACGTGTACTTGCCCTGGTCGATCAGGCCGTAGCTCTTCTCCGAGACGACCGGCGAGATGATGATGTCGCGCGGGTCCTTGTTGAAGCCGCTCATGCGGAGATCTCCTTCGCGGTCTTCGACGCGATGAAGGCGTCGAGTGCGCTCTTGCTGAAGACGAGGGCATCCGACTTGAGCACGTCGTAGGCGTTGAGCTGGCCGTACGAGAGTGCGTGGACACCCGGCAGGTTGCGGATCGACTTGAGCGTGAGCTCGTCGTCCGACTCGAGCACGACGAGCACGTTCTTGACGGGCGCGACCTTCTCGATGAGCGTGCGAGCGGTCTTGGTCGACGGCACCTCGGCCGCGACGAAGGACTCGACAGCGGAGATGCGGCCACCGCGGGCGCGGTCCGAGAGCGAGCCGAGCAAGGCTGCGGCGATCATCTTCTTCGGGGTGCGCTGCGAGTAGTCGCGCGGGGTCGGTCCGTGGACGACGCCACCGCCGGTGTGCTCCGGAGCGCGGACCGAACCCTGACGGGAGCGGCCGGTGCCCTTCTGCTTGAACGGCTTGCGACCAGCACCGCGGACCTCGCCGCGGTTCTTGGTCTTGTGGGTGCCCTGACGCGCGGCGGCGAGCTGCGCGGTGACGACCTGGTGGATCAGCGGGACGTTGGTCTCGACGTCGAAGAGCGCGGCGGGCAGCTCGATGCTGCCGGCGACGGCTCCGGTCGCGTCGAGGACGTCGATCGTGGTTGCGGTCTCGGTGGCCATGATCACTTACCCTTCACGGCGGTGCGGACGAAGACGGAGCGACCGCGCGCACCGGGGACGGCGCCCTTGACGAGCAGCAGACCCTTCTCGGCGTCGACGGCGTGCACCGTGAGGTTGAGGACGGTCACGCGCTCGCCACCCATGCGGCCGGCCATGCGCATGCCCTTGAAGACACGCGACGGGGTCGACGAAGCACCGATCGAACCGGGCTTGCGGTGGTTGCGGTGGGCACCGTGCGAAGCGGACACACCGGCGAAGCCGTGGCGCTTCATGACACCGGCGAAGCCCTTGCCCTTCGACGTCCCGACGACGTCGACCTTCTGGCCGGCCTCGAAGGTGTCGACGGTGAGCTCCTGGCCGAGCGTGTACTCGGCGGAGTCGTTGGTGCGGATCTCGGTGAGGGTGCGACGCGGGGTCACACCGGCAGCCTCGAAGTGGCCGGTGGCCGGCTTGTTCACCTTGCGCGGGTCGATGGCACCGGCGGCGATCTGGATCGCCTCGTAGCCGTCGCGCTCGACGTTGCGGATCTGGGTGACCACGTTCGGGCCGACCTCGATCACGGTGACGGGGATGAACTTGTTGTTCTCGTCCCACACCTGGGTCATCCCGAGCTTCTTGCCGAGGAGGCCCTTGACGGTCTTGGTTGAGTTCGCCATTGGTCGGTCCCCCTTACAGCTTGATCTCGATGTTGACGTCAGCCGGGAGGTCGAGTCGCATGAGCGAGTCGACGGCCTTCGGCGTCGGGTCGACGATGTCGATGACCCGCTTGTGCGTGCGCTTCTCGAAGTGCTCGCGCGAGTCCTTGTACTTGTGGGGAGAACGGATCACGGTGACCACGTTCTTCTCGGTGGGGAGCGGCACCGGGCCGACCACGGTCGCACCGGCACGGGTCACCGTGTCGACGATCTTCCGGGCCGACGTGTCGATGACCTCGTGGTCGTACGACTTGAGCCGGATGCGGATCTTCTGTCCCGCCATGTGTCTCTCTGTCCTCTCTGCGCCGCGCACCCTCGGGCCGCCTGACGCCGCCGTCACCGTGCATTCCTGCAGGGCTTGGCTGTTTTCCTGAACCAACCGGCCGCATCCTCGGGGGATGACCGCTGTTCTCCTGTCAACCGCGCAGGGCGACCGTGGCCGTCCAGCGTGGGCATGTCGCTTCCCCCACACCTGGACACAGCAGTGGCCAGGCGCTCACGAGGGACTCGATCGTGTTCTGCTGCCTGCGGCCCAACCCAGCTCCGCTGGACGGAGGGGTTGTGCACTGCCAGAGCAGTGATCCTGCGCGCGCGAACGCCCGCGGAATTCGGAACCGGACAAGTCTCGCACAGCACGTCCGTGCGTGCAACCCGGGCGTGTCGCCCGGTCCGGTGGGGTGCGAGAGGGGTCGCTCCCCCGGAACGGCGGGGTTCCGGTCGGCCTGGAGGCACGGCGCACCCCGGGCGCGTCGGGCGCGTTCCCGAGGTGCTCGGTGTGCTCGCGGCGGCGCCTCCGGTGGCCGGGATCGGTCACGCCGGCGCTGCTCCGGCGGGCGCCGGTGCGGCCGTTGTTGGTCCTACGGGTGCCAGTGCGGCCGACGTCGGTCCGGCGGGTGCCAGTGCGGACGACGCCGGTCAGGCGGGTGCAAGTGCGGCCCCCGTCGCTCCGCGAGCGGGCAGGACACGCCGCGCGGTGCGCGCCGAGCGGGCGGGATCGGTCGGGTCGAGGTGCCGAGCGTGACGGAAACGGCCCGCTCGGCACGGCGCGGTCGAGGACCGGGCAACCCGGCGAGCCCGGTGGAACCGATCGTGCCCGCTCGGCGAGGCCGAGCGGGCACGATGGTGGGGAGGTCGTCCGACCCGGTCAGAACTCCTCGGGCACGGGCGGGACGAACCAGGGCGGGAAGACCGCGACGCGGGGCCCGGTGACCCGGTGCTGCGCGAGCAGCGACTTGACCTGCTGTCGGACGCGGTCGTTCGGCACACCGATCACGGCGACGGACGAGAACGGCACCCGGGGACCGGCGAGCAGCTCGAGCCCGTGCATGTCCGGGTCGGTGAAGTCGGTCCGGCGGATCAGGTTCGTCGCGGCCTCGGGACCGACGGCGAACCGCACGTCGTCGGCGTCGGCGTCCTGGTCGGCCACGATCACCGACGCGCCGAACGCGGACACCGGCACGACGAGCACGACGTACTCGGTCGCGCGGGTGCGGCGGGCGGCGTCCGACCACCGGGTGCCCTCGGCACCGTGACGGAGCTCGTCCCAGCGGGTGGCGTCGGGCGAGAGGGTGAAGGGCACGTGCCCGGAGACGGGTCCGCCGTCGGGAGCACTCGCCTCGGCGCGGGCGGCCCGCGTCTCGGCCGAGCTGACGTCGACGACCGGGGCGGCCGCGTCGGCAGCGAGGATCGCACCCTCGGCGACGATCGACGACAGGTTGTCGACGTGGGTGGCGTGGTGCGCGCGGAGCGACGCGAAGACGCGGGGCTCCGGCAGCTCGGGAGCCGCGGGAGACCGGAGCGACGACGAGCCGCGCACGGGCGCCGGGGTGGAGCGGAGGTCGGTGGTGATGCGGGTCCGACGGGGCGTCGGCGTGGTGGGGACGGCAGGCACCTCGGCCTGTCGGGGGGAGCAGATGTCGCAGAGCTCGGTGGGGAAACCGTGGATGCACTCGTCGGTCACGACTGGGAGGGGTCCTTCCGTGCCCGGGTGGGGGAGGTCGGGCACGGTGTCCAACCGTACGTCATGATCCGCCCCCTTCCGTCACTGTCGGTAGAGCAGGGCACGCACCTCGGACTCGGCTGCGTGCAGGCGCTCGGGGTCGATGGTCTCGCCGTGCTGGTACGCGTCGAGCAGCCGCGGGTCGATGTAGCTCTGCCGGCACACGGTCGGCGTGTTGCCCAGCTCCTCGCTCGCGGCCTTCACGGCGTGCGAGACGGCCTTCTTGCGCTTCGCCTCGCTGGGTTGGGGTCCGGTGCGCGCGAGGTCCACGGCGGCGGCCACCGTGCCGTGCAGGGTGCGGAAGTCCTTCGCCGTGAACTCGTCGCCGGCGCGCTCCTTCACGTACTCGTTGATGTCCTCGGCGGCGAGGGGCTCCCACTCCGCGCCCCGTCCGTCGCGGAACGACAGCAGGCGGGCGTTCGGGCCACGCCGCTTCATCCCGGCGATGACCCGCGCGAGGTCGTGGTCGTGGATGGTCGAGGACCACTCCTGTCCGCTCTTGCCCGGGAAGTCGAGCTCGATGTCGTCGCCCGACACGTGCGCGTGCGCACAGAGCAGCGTCGACAGCCCGCGGCTGCCGTGCTCGGTGGCGTACCGCTCGGAGCCGACCCGGAGCGAGCCCTGGTCGAGCATCCGGAAGGCCGCGGCGAGGGCACGCCGACGGTCGGGCTCGGGCCGTCGCAGGTCCTGCGTCACCATCCGTCGCGCGGACGGCAGCGACTCCGCCAGGGCCAGCGCGCGGTCGTACTTGATGCGGTCCATCCGCTCGCGCCAACCGGGGTGGTACATGTACTGGCGACGACCGACGCCGTCCTTGCCGGTCGCGAGGATGTGCCCGTTCTCGTACGGCGAGATCCACACGTCGTCCCAGGCCGGCGGGATCACGAGGTCCTCGAGGCGCTGCCGGACGGCCTCGTCCGTGACGGTCTTCCCGTCCGGGTCGCGGTACGAGAAGCCCTTGCCGCTGCGGACACGGTGGTAGCCACGACCGTTGGTCGCGGAGCGGCGGAGACGGGTCACTCCGACGATGTTGCCCGTCAGCGCCTGGGACCCGTCACCGGGAACGTTCCCGGAGGAGACCAGAAGGCCGCCGGCAACGACGAAGCGGGGCCGGACCCGAAGGCCCGACCCCGCTGACGCAGTGTCTTCCGGAGAACCGGGAGTTACTTGACGATCTCCTCGACCGTACCGGCGCCGACCGTGCGGCCACCCTCACGGATGGCGAAGCGGAGGCCGGCCTCCATCGCGATCGGCTGGATCAGCTCGACCGACATGGCGACGGTGTCGCCGGGCATGACCATCTCGGTGCCCTCGGGCAGCGTGATGACGCCGGTGACGTCCGTGGTGCGGAAGTAGAACTGCGGACGGTAGTTCGCGTAGAACGGGTTGTGACGACCGCCCTCTTCCTTGGTCAGGATGTACGCGTTCGCCTTGAACTCGGTGTGCGGCGTGACCGAACCCGGCTTCACGACGACCTGGCCGCGCTCGACGTCCTCGCGCTTGAGGCCACGGATGAGGAGACCGGTGTTGTCGCCCGCCTCAGCCTTGTCCAGCAGCTTGCGGAACATCTCGATGCCCGTGACCGTGGTCTTCTGCGTCGGGCGGATGCCGACGATCTCGACCTCGGAGTTGAGGTCCAGCGTGCCACGCTCGACACGACCGGTGACGACGGTGCCACGACCGGTGATCGTGAAGACGTCCTCGATCGGCATGAGGAACGGCTGGTCGGTGGCGCGCACCGGGTCCGGGACGTTCTCGTCGACGGCGGACATCAGGTCCTGGACGGACTTGACCCACTTCTCGTCGCCCTCGAGCGCCTTGAGCGCCGAGACCTGCACGACGGGGGCGTCCTCGTCGAACTCCTGCGAGCCGAGGAGCTCACGGACCTCGAGCTCGACGAGCTCCAGGATCTCCTCGTCGTCCACCATGTCGGACTTGTTCAGCGCGACGACGATGTAGGGGACGCCGACCTGGCGGGCGAGCAGCACGTGCTCACGCGTCTGGGGCATCGGGCCGTCGGTGGCGGCGACCACGAGGATCGCGCCGTCCATCTGCGCCGCACCGGTGATCATGTTCTTCACGTAGTCGGCGTGACCCGGAGCGTCGACGTGCGCGTAGTGGCGCTTGTCGGTCTGGTACTCGACGTGGGAGATGTTGATCGTGATGCCGCGGTCGCGCTCCTCGGGAGCGCTGTCGATCTGAGCGAAGTCACGGGCCTCGTTGAGGTCCGGGTACTGGTCGTGCAGAACCTTGGTGATCGCCGCCGTGAGCGTGGTCTTGCCGTGGTCGACGTGACCGATGGTTCCGATGTTGACGTGCGGCTTGGTCCGCTCGAACTTGGCCTTGGCCACTGTGGGTCCTCCTCAGGACTCGGAGAGCACGCCCCCGGTCTGACGACCGTTGGCGAGCAGGGTGTGTGTCTAACTGTACTTGGTGACGAGGGGCCCGTCGCCGGGCACCCTCGCCTGTGGAGAGAACGCCGGAGCGTTACTCTCCGCTGTTCTTCGCGATGATCTCCTCGGCGACCTTGGCCGGGACCTGGCTGTAGGTCTCGAAGGTCATCGAGTAGACCGCACGACCAGAGGTCTTGGACCGGAGGTCCCCGACGTAGCCGAACATCTCGGACAGCGGCACGCTCGCGCGGACCACCTTGACGCCCGAGGCGTCCTCCATCGAGGCGATCTGGCCACGACGGGAGTTCAGGTCACCGATGACGTCGCCCATGTACTCCTCGGGAGTACGCACCTCGACGGCCATGATCGGCTCGAGGATGGCGGGGCCGGCCTTGCGGGCGGCCTCCTTGTAGGCGATCGAACCGGCGATCTTGAACGCCATCTCGGACGAGTCGACGTCGTGCGCCGCGCCGTCCTTGAGGATGGCCTTCACGCCGACGGTCGGGTACCCGGCGAGGATGCCGACCTGCATGGCGTCCTGGATACCGGCGTCGACCGACGGGATGTACTCACGCGGGACGCGACCACCGGTGACGGCGTTCTCGAACTCGTAGACCTTCTCGGCCGTGACTTCCATCGGCTCGAGGGCGATCTGCACCTTCGCGAACTGGCCGGAACCACCGGTCTGCTTCTTGTGCGTGTAGTCGTAGCGCTCGACGACCTTGGTCAGGGTCTCGCGGTAGGCCACCTGCGGCTTGCCGACGGACGCCTCGACCTTGAACTCGCGCTTCATGCGGTCGACGAGGATGTCGAGGTGGAGCTCGCCCATGCCCTTGATCGTCGTCTGACCGGTCTCGGCGTTGAGCTCGACGCGGAACGTCGGGTCCTCTTCCGCGAGCTTCTGGATGGCCGTGGAGAGCTTCTCCTGGTCGGCCTTCGTGTTCGGCTCGATGGCGACCTCGATCACCGGCTCCGGGAACGTCATCGACTCGAGGACGACCTGGTCCGACGGGTCGCACAGGGTGTCACCGGTGGTGGTGTCCTTGAGGCCGATGACCGCGTAGATGTGACCGGCGGTGACGTTGTCGACCGGGTTCTCCTTGTTGGAGTGCATCTGGAAGATCTTGCCGATGCGCTCCTTCTTGCCCTTGGTCGAGTTGATGACCTGGGCACCGGACTCGATCGAACCGGAGTACACGCGGACGTAGGTCAGACGACCGAAGAAGGGGTGCACCGCGACCTTGAACGCCAGGGCCGAGAACGGCTCGGTGGCGTCGGGCTTGCGGATGATCTCCTTCTCCTCGTCCTTGACGTCGTGGCCGATCATCGGCGGCACGTCGAGCGGGGACGGGAGGTAGTCGATGACCGCGTCGAGCATCGGCTGGACGCCGCGGTTCTTGAAGGCCGAGCCGCAGAGGACGGGGTAGACCTCGGAGGCGATCGTGAGCTTGCGGATCGCGCCCTTGATCTCGTCCTTGGTGAGCTCCTCGCCACCGAAGAACTTCTCGAGCAGGGCGTCGTCGGTCTCGGCGACGCGCTCGATCAGCTTCGCGCGGTACTCCTCGGCGCGGTCCTGGAGGTCCGCCGGGATCTCCTGGACCTCGTACTGGGCGCCCATGGTCACGTCACCCTTGGCGTCGCCGGGCCAGACCTTGGCGTGCATCTCGATGAGGTCGATGACGCCGACGAAGTCGTTCTCGGCACCGATCGGGAGCTGGAGCACGAGCGGCTCCGCACCGAGGCGGTTGATGATCGTGTCGACGGTGAAGTAGAAGTCAGCGCCGAGCTTGTCCATCTTGTTGACGAAGCAGATGCGCGGGACGTCGTACTTGTCCGCCTGACGCCACACGGTCTCGGACTGGGGCTCGACGCCCTCCTTGCCGTCGAAGACGGCGACGGCACCGTCGAGGACGCGGAGCGAGCGCTCCACCTCGACCGTGAAGTCCACGTGACCGGGGGTGTCGATGATGTTGATCTGGTTGTTGTCCCAGAAGCAGGTCGTCGCGGCCGACGTGATCGTGATGCCGCGCTCCTGCTCCTGCGCCATCCAGTCCATCGTCGCGGCGCCGTCGTGGACCTCACCGATCTTGTGCGTGATGCCCGTGTAGAACAGGATGCGCTCGGTCGTCGTGGTCTTGCCGGCATCGATGTGCGCCATGATGCCGATGTTGCGGACCTTGTTCAGGTCGGTGAGCACGTCCTGTGCCACAGGTTCCTCCGGAAGAGTTGTAGGAGAGGTTGGCGTCCGGGTGGGCGCCGACGGTTCATGACCGCCGGCACCCACCCGGAGCCGGGACTACCAGCGCCGGACTTACCAGCGGTAGTGGGCGAAGGCCTTGTTCGACTCGGCCATCTTGTGCGTGTCCTCACGGCGCTTGACCGCGGCACCGAGACCGTTCGACGCGTCGAGGATCTCGTTCATGAGACGCTCGGTCATCGTCTTCTCGCGACGGGCCTTGGCGTACGAGGTGAGCCAGCGGAGCGCGAGGGTGTTCGCGCGGTGCGGCTTGACCTCGACCGGGACCTGGTAGGTCGAGCCACCGACGCGGCGGCTGCGGACCTCGAGGGTCGGACGGACGTTGTCGAGCGCCTTCTTCAGCGTTGCGACGGCGTCCTGCTGGTTCTTGGCGGTGACGCCCTCGAGTGCATCGTAGACGATGCGCTCGGCGAGGCCCTTCTTGCCGTCCAGGAGGATCTTGTTGACGAGCTGCGAGACGATCGGCGCGCCGTACACCGGGTCGGCGACGACGGGACGCTTCGGGGCGGGACCCTTACGAGGCATCTAACTCAACCCTTCTTCGCGCCGTAGCGGCTGCGGGCCTGCTTACGGTTCTTGACGGCCTGGGTGTCCAGGGCACCGCGGATGATCTTGTAGCGCACACCGGGGAGGTCCTTCACACGACCGCCGCGGACGAGCACCATCGAGTGCTCCTGCAGGTTGTGGCCCTCACCGGGGATGTAGGCCGTGACCTCGGTGCCGTTCGAGAGCTTGACACGAGCGACCTTGCGCAGGGCCGAGTTCGGCTTCTTGGGGGTGGTGGTGTAGACGCGGGTGCAGACACCACGCTGCTGGGGGTTCGCCTTCAGTGCCGGCGCCTTGGTCTTGACGACCTTGGGCGTACGACCCTTGCGAACGAGCTGCTGGATGGTAGGCAACTGTTCTCCTGGTTCTTCGCTCGTGTTCTGGCCGACGCCTTCCGTCGGCTTCCTCATCCCACGCTGATCACCGCCTGACGGCGGAGGGGAGGTCGTGGGATGGATGACCCGGTACGGTCTCGTCGAGGACGACGAGGGTGACCCGGGATTTCGGGCGCGCCCGAGAGCGCACACCCGGTAGAGACTACCCGCGTCACACGGCGAAATCAATCCGGGCGCGTCGCGCTCCGAGCGACCCGCCGACGCGCCAGCCCAGCCCCGTACCGGACCGCACCGGTCGGGGCGGAGGCGGGGCGGGCCTCCCGGCCGTCGACCGCGGGTCCGGGCCGGTCCGCGTCAGGAACCCGAGTCCGACGACCCGTTCCCGACGGCGGACTCGAAGGTGGCGCCGTCGTCGGAGAAGCCCGACACGTACCCGCTCGCGTTCACGTTCATCGGCCCCGCCGTGGCCGTGCCGACACCGTCGGGTCCGGAGATGTCCGCGGTGAAGGTGGCGCGGCCGAGCGTCGTCGTCGAGATCGTCCACCCGCGCGACAGCCAACCGCCGACCGTGACCTCCGGGCGCTGCTCGAGCGTCCACTTCTGGTTGGTGTAGGTGTACGCCGGGTCCTCGCCGTAGGCGTAGAAGCTGCAGCCCGCGGGGGCGGGGTCGGTGGAGGCGATGCAGCCGTCCACCCAGCGGTCGACCGCCTGCTGCGCGGCCTGCTTGCCGTCGTCGGTGAGCTCCGTCGTCAAGGACACCGGCACCGAACCGGTCCCGCTGAACCCGGGGACACGAGCGGAGGCGCGCTCTGCCGTGAACCACTTCCCGCCGTCGACGGTCACGTCGTACGTCCCGGGCAGCGCGGTCAGGTTCGCGATGCCGTCGTCGGACGTCCGGACACGCTGGCCCGCGACCTCGACCGGGGTCCCGCCGGGGCCGCGCACCGAGACCTGCACCCGGCCGAGGTCGGGGGCCTCGAGCTCCCACACCGGGAAGACCCCCCAGTCGGTCGCCGTGCGGTCGAGCGTGAAGGTGGAGGCGACGTCCCGGCCGCCCTGACGGAGGTAGGCACGCACGGTCGCGGTGTCGCCGTCGGTGCGCGTGGCCGCGATGCGGTACCCGGTGACCCGGTCGGTCGCCTTCGCGTAGGCGGCGTCGGTGAGCAGGACGTCCTCGTCGTCGTGGTCGACACCCGCCAGACGCAGCGCGTCGTCGACGTGACCGGCGGTCAGGTCGTCGAGGAAGGCCCGCACCGGCCGGTCGGCCGAGTGCGAGGAGGACTGGAGCGCGTACCCGACGACCCCCGTCGCGAGCAGCAGGACCACGGCGGCACCGCCGGCGATGATCCCGACCAGTGCGCCGCGGCGCATCCGGCGACGAGGCCGTCGTGCAACGGGGACGGCCGCCGGGACCGGTGCTTCCTGCGTCCCGCGGATCGTGTCGACGTGCGGGACACGTGCCCACCCGTCCGGCTCATGGTCGGTCATGCGTCCCCCGTCGTGCCTGTTGCGTGCCCCCGGATCCTACCGCCGACCGGCGCCGCGGGACCGGGGCTGTGGCCGGCGCTGTGGAGCGCGGGCCGGAGTCGGAGCGGGGTCGGGGGCGCACGCATGCACGGCGCGCGACGGCCGGGGGGGGCCGAGCGCGCGGGTGACTCCTAGCGGCGGTCGCCCTCCACGCCGGGGGTCGCGCCCGCCGGACGCTGCCGGGCCTGGTAGCGGGCGGCGGAGACGCCGCCGACGACGCAGAGCAGCGCCACGACGACGGACCCCACGACGAACGGGCTCAACGCGGACCCCGCCGGGAACACGAGGAGCTCGGTACCGTCGCCCCGCGTCATCGAGTACCCGATCGCACCCGTGCCGAGCATGACGAGGTACGTACCGGCAGCGGCGACGAGCCCGGTGACGCCCGGGTTGCCCTCGCGGATGCCCGCGGCGGTGGCGAGGAACACGACCGCGGCCGCCGCGACCACCATCGTGGGGCCGAGGTAGGGACTCGCGTCCGGCTGCGGGATCGCCTCGACGTCGGCGAGCAGGGCTTCGAAGCCCGTCACCGCGATGACGAGCGCGATGAAGAGGACCGACGTCATCGTCGCGATCAGCCACCGGGACATGGCTCGATGCTACTGCCGGGCACCCTGGGTGGCGGGTTGCGGCGCCGTCACGTCACCGTGCGGCGTGCTCCTGCGCGTGCTGGGGTCCCTGCGCTGCGGGGCTGCCCTGGGTCACCTGGTGCTGCGCGGAGTCGTCCTGGGTCGCCTGGTGCTGCTCGGGGCCGCCCTGGGTCGCCTGGTGCTGCGCGGCCGCGACGAGCGCGAGCGCGATCGTCGCCGTGATGACGGGGACGGACTCCGTCATGGGAGCGACGGGGGCCGTCACTGTGCCGTCCTGGAGGCGCGACTCGCCGCGGTCGCGCTCCCCCGGCTCCGCCTCGTGGTCGCGCAGGGCCGGCCCGACGACCGGCAGGACCGCCGTCGTCGTCGGCGGCTCGCTGTGCAGGACCGGCGCCGTCGGCAGGGCCGACGCGCTCGGCAGGGCCGACGCGCTCGGCAGGGCCGAAGCCTGGTTCCGGGCGGCCCGACGTGCGCGGCCCATCCTGACCAGGACGACCACCGCGATGACCGCCCAGATACCGTTCACGATCGTCGACGGGATCGCGTGGTGCGCAGCGACGTTGACGGCGACGGAGAGGCCGCCGACCAGGTTGAGGGACTGGTAGAGCGGCCCGTTCGGGATCTTGCCCAGTGAGAACAGCAGGTAACCTGCGAGAACGGTTACGGCTCCGAACCAGCCGAGGAACTCCACGATTCCGACCAACACGCGCGACTCCGGGCACGACGAGGAACGGCCGTCCTGAGGCGACCGTCCGAGAGGGGTGTGAGCAGCCGCGAGTGCGGCGTCGGGAGCATCGTAGGCACACCGACGGGTGTCGCGGAAGTGGGTGCGGCGTGGCGTGTCGCACCCACTTCGCGGGGGGCTCTGCGGAGGGGGTGTCAGCCGTTCGCCGAGGCCGTCGACGAGGTGTCCGTGAAGACGTAGACCGATCCGGAGAGCGACCAGGACTGCGACTCCATCGGGGGCGCGTCGTCCTCCTCCTCGCTCGCGGCCGCGATGCCGGAGACGAGGAAGAGCCGCGACCCGGACTGCATCGCCTTCGTGAACGCGAGCGCCTGGTCGTACGACCCCTGCACCGCCACCGTCACGGGGACGAGCGAGAAGTTCGCGTCGGTGACCGCAGGGTCGGTCGCCGGCTGCGCCGAGGGCACGTCCTCGTCGGTGCTCGAGGTCGCGGCCGCGGACGGCGCCGCGGATGCCGTCGTCTCCGCCGTGGGCTCGGTGGCGGGGGCGTAGGCGGTGGCGTCCCCGATGGTGACGTTCGTGACCTGGACGCCGGCCGCGGCGGCGTTCGCGTCGATCTGCCGGACGAAGGACTCGCTGTCCGTCGTCGACGGCACCGATGCCCGGAGCTGCGCCAGTTCGGCCTTCGTGGCGTCGAGTCCGGCGAACGCCGCGGCGAGCCGCGTGAGCTCCGCACGGTTCTTGTCGTTCGTCGCGTCGATGGTGCTCTGCTGCGCCTGGTTCGACGACGCCGCCGCGAGTTGCGGCTGCACACCGAGGAACCAGCCCCCGGCCAGGACGACCGCGCAGACCACGAGCGCGATCACGAGGGACAGGTGGTGCTTCGTCATCGGTCGGCGTCCTTCTCGTACTTGCCGTCGTAGGCCCGCGCATCGAGCTCGAGCTCGATCACGGAGGTGTACTCGCCGCGGTCCTCGTCGTACGAGATCGACGAGATCGACGAGTCCAGGTAGCCGGTGGTCCCGGACAGGCGCGAGGTCCAGTCCGGGACGGACGGGATCGTCGTCGACCGGGCGGTCAACGTGAGGGTGGCGACCCTCGGCGTGGGTCCTGCGTCCGCCGGCTGCCCGAACGGCTCCGTCACGGTCGCGGACGCGATGGTCATCCCGCTGATCGCGAGGTCTGCCGGCAGGACGTCCCGGATGCCGCCGAGCGTGCCGTCCCAGTCGACCTCCGTCGACCCGCCGACGGCGCGGGCGGAGTCGAGGAGGTCGGTGTCGCGTTCTGCCGCACGCAGTTCCGCGTACCGCTGCTGCTGGGCGAGGAGCGTCGTGGTCTCACCCTGCGCCGCGGTCAGCGCCGCCGCCGTGGCCATCTGGTGCGCCATCGCCCCACCGCTCGCGAGCACGACGGCGGCTGCCGCCACCACGACACCGAGCCAGGCGCGACGCGTGACCGCGCGCTGCCGACGCTCGACGTAGACCTCCGCGGGCAGGAGGTCTACACGGGGCGTGCGCCCCGCGGTCGAGTCCGCAGCCGCTCTACGGCCTGCCCGACCCCGACGACCCTGCATCGCGTCCGTGCGTTCCTCTGTGCTGGTCATGCTGCCTTGCTCCCCACCGCGAGTCCGTACGCGACCGCCACCGAGTCGCCGTGCGCGAGGACGTCCTCCTCGCGCACCGCCCGCCCGAAGCCCGCACCGCGGAAGGCGGAGGGGGTCGAGACCGGCAGGTGTGTCGTGTCGGCGAGTGCCTCGCGCAGCCCGATGAGCTGCGCGCCGCCGCCCACGAGTGCGATCCCGGCGACGACCTCGTCCGGACGGGTGTTGACGTAGTAGTTGATGGTGTTGCGGAGGCTCGTCACGAGTTCGTTCACCGTGTCGAACACCGCCGCGACGGCGCGGACGTCGTCCGGTGTGCGGGCCCCCGGTCCGATGCCGAAGTGCCGCTTCACCGCCTCGGCCTGGGCGAAGGGGATGTCGAGTCGACCGGCGAGCGACCGGGTGATGTCGTCACCGCCGGACGGGATGATCCGCACGAACTGCGGCACACCGTCCGTGGCGAGCACGACGCTCGTGGTGTCCGCACCGACCTGGATGATCGCGATGGTGCCGTGCTGCGCCTGCGTCGGGCTCAGGACCCGGGTGAGGGCGAACGGGATGAGGTCGACACCGACCGGGTTGAGACCCGCGAGCCGCACGGCGCGCACGTTGGCGAGCACGGCGTCCTTGATCGCCGCGACCAGGAGGCCCTTGATCACCGGACCGGTCTCGTCGACACCCTCGCTGACCGGGTAGAAGTCGAGGATGGCGTCCCCTACCGGCACCGGCAGCATGTCCTGCACGTGGAAGGGGAGGCTCTCGCGGATCTGCGCGAGCGGAGCGTGCGGCACGGTGAGGTCACGCGAGAGGACCCGCTGGTTGCCCATGCCGAGGACGACGTCGCGCGACCGGAACCTGCCGACCGACCAGAGCTGCCGCAGCGCGGCCCCCACCGTGTTCGGCTCGAGCACCTCGCCGCGGCTGACCGCACCCTCGGGTGTCGGCACCTCGGCGACCCGGAGGACGACGGGGCGGTCACGGTCGGCGTCCCCGACCTCGACCGCGCGGATCGACGACGCGGCGATGTCGACGCCGACGATGCTCTTTCCCATGGTGCTGCTTTCGTTGAGGGTCAGGAGAGGCCGAGGAGCCCGAGGTAGGCCGACCAGAGGGGTGCGCCGAGGACGATTCCGATCCAGGCGCCGACGAGCATCGACGGCCCGAAGGGGACTCCGCTGCCCATCCGTGCGCGACCGACGGCGACGAGTGCGATCGCGACCGTACCGCCGACGAGGAAGCCGCCGAAAGCTCCCACTGCGAGGGGTCCCCATCCGAGGTACGCGAGCACGAGGCCGAGGACCACGGCGAGCTTGACGTCGCCGAGCCCCATCCCCCCGGGGACCGCGAGCGCCAAGACCAGGTACGCACCACCGAGCACGACGGCGCCGAGGAGACCGCGCAGCAGGGCGCCCCAGTCCCCGGACACCGCGGACACCGCGCCGAGGAGCACCAGCAGCACGACGGCAGCCGGGTAGACGACGGCGTTCGGCAGCCGGTGCGTGTCGAGGTCGATCAGCGAGAGCGCGACGCTCACCGCCATCAGGAACAGGAGAGCGGCGAGCATCACGGTCCGACCGAGGGCCTCGCCGACGGTGGTGGCGCCGAGCGGCTGGGGGACGACGAGGGCGACGAGCACGAACAGGACCGCGGTCGCGCCCTCGACCGCGGGGTAGCGGGCCGAGATGGGAGCGGCGCAGTCGCGGCACCGCGCGCGCAGCAGCATCCACGAGAGGACCGGGACGTTGTCCCGCCTGCGGATCGGGTGGTCGCACCGCGGGCACGCGCTCGCCGGCGCGACGACGGAGATCCCGGCGGGGACACGGTGCACGACGACGTTGAGGAAGGAGCCGATCGCCAGACCGAGCACACCGGCCAGGGCGGCGAGGACCCAGGCCGCGCTCACCGGCAGGCTCCCGTGCTCGTCCTCGCGCACGCACCGTCGACCTGGTACGCGGACTGCACCTCGACCTGCGTCGTCACGCCGTACGAGGTCGAGACGGGCTGCAGGAACTTCGGCGGGGCGGTGGTGAGCAGCCGCTGGTCGTACACGTAGTTCTTCGAGAAGCCGGTGTTCCCGGTGGTCGCGACCGGTCCGCGCCAGTTCTGCGCTATGGAGCCGACGACCTTGAGCGTGCCGAGCTTCGGTCCGACGTCGTAGTTCTGGTTCCAGAACGTCCCGGCGTTGCTGGCGATGGCACCGCTGATGGTGATGCCGTCCCCGGTCGAGCGGTTCAGCAGGGCGATCCCCGAGTTGTTGCAGGCGGTGCCGTCGGACGCGTACGAGGTGCACTTGGTCGGGTTGTACACCTCGACCGCGTTCTGGCCGACGAGGCCGAGGATGTCGGTGGTGGGGTCGGCGTACGTCACGCTGCCGGTCGCCCAGATCGTGCCCGACGAGGCGATCGTCATCGCGCCGGCGAACGGCCCGCTGACGAAGACGTCGCCGGCGGTGCACGAGTAGGTGTCCGGCGCGGAACCGGCCTGCGTCGTGTTGTTGCGGCCGGCGCTGCGGCCGTTCACCCACTCCCCTGCGGCCGGGTAGCCCATGCCGTTGCTGAACGGCTGGTTCGCCTTCGTCGTCGCCCGGCCGTTCGCCCCGACCGTGACCGTCGTCGTGCAGTAGGTGTTGGTGTACTTCGACGGGAAGGTCCCCGACCAGGTGTTCACGTTGTTCGTCGCCGACGG
The DNA here is from genome assembly GCF_045370965.1 of Curtobacterium sp. 179-B 9B NHS. Classification (NCBI taxonomy): domain Bacteria; kingdom Bacillati; phylum Actinomycetota; class Actinomycetes; order Micrococcales; family Microbacteriaceae; genus Curtobacterium; species Curtobacterium sp. 179-B 9B NHS. Next base: position 65,647 of record NZ_JBIQDQ010000005.1, on the reverse strand, counting down.
GACGTCCTGCACGTACACGAGGTTCGCGGGCAGCGTGGGGATCGTCGCGCCGCCCTGGCTCTGCAGGGCGTCGATCGACCCGCAGAGCGACGCTGCCTTCGCGGTGTCCACGCTCGCGGACACCTCGCCGGACTGGCTGTCCACCCGGATCTGCGTCGCCTTCGACCACGGCGACCAGACCGTCATCTTGCCGCCTCCGAGGAAGGTCACCCGGGTCGGGCCCGTGTACAGGCAGCCGGGACGGGGAACCGTCGCCGGGATGTCGGTCCGGGTCTCCTGGGACATGTTCGAGTTCAGCGCCGGAAGCCCCAGGTACGGCACGGGTGACGGGTCACCACCGAGGAACTGGCCGCTGCAGGTCCCGCTGGACGGACGCACCCGCGTGTCGTGCTGCTCGACGCTGCCGTTGAAGGTCGTCGCGCACGCCGCCGTGAAGACGTCGTTCGTCCGGATCGGGCCGTTGAGGACGTCGGTCCCGGCGAACTGCACGGCCTGGCACCTGTTCGACACGCCTCCCTGCCACTGGTAGGCGGTCGTGCAGTCACTGCCGGAGATCGACGGACTCGACGACTCGTAGTTCGTGAAGTACAGGTAGTTGATGAAGCCGTCGCCCTTGAGGTTCGCCACGAGCGACCGGACGCTCCCGCCGGACTTCCCCGTGACGCGGACCCGGAGCACGCCCTTCGACGAGTAGTCGGCGTTGTCGACCTCGTACCGGAAGAACTGGTCCGTGGAGCCCACGACGGACGCCCACTGCGAGCCGCTGCTGGTGAAGGCGGTGTTCTTGTCGTCGCCGGTGAACGTCGACCCGCTCGTCTTGCTGAACTGTGCTGCCGCATTGCCGTAGAGCGCGTAGCCGTTGTCGTTGGACAGCTTCGACTGGTAGTCGGCCAGGCCGGCGTACGCCGCGGCCATGGCGTTCTGGAAGTTCCGGTCCGTCGCCGACTTCACCGCCCCCGAGGTGGACACCGCGACCATCGTCGCGACGAGCATGAGCATGACCGTGCCGAAGATCACGACGTTCGCCAGGGCCATGCCCCGTTCGTCCCCGTGCGCGCGGCGGAGGGCAGCGCTGATCCGGCCGATCACGGTGTCGCTCCGGAGTTCGTGCCGTACGCCACGTTGAAGAGGTACAGCGTGTTCTGGATGTGGGTGTTGCCCGGGGTGTCCGCCGTGGGGGCTCCGAGCTCGAGGTTCACGCGGACGGCGCGGACCGCTCCGAGCTGCGTCGTGGCCAGGGAACCGTCGGCGAGGGTCGGCAGCGGAGTCCCGTTCGCACCGAGGTAGGTGAAGAGCGGGTCGCCGTCCCCGGTCGGGGAGGACACCGCTCCGCCGAGGACGGTCGAGGTGGTGGGCGGCTGCGTCGGTGCGGGGAAGGTCGTGAAGCCCTTCGTCGTGGTGCCCGTCCACCGGTCGAGCACGATGCCCTTCGCCCCGTTGAGCGAGTACCGCACCTGCACCGGGACGTCGGTGGCGTTGCCGTCGAGGTTCACGAAGGCGGTGAACGTCATCCTCGAACCGTCGGCCTGGGTCACCGCGGACGCGTAGGTGCCGTCCGCCTTCGGCAGCAGGCTCGCCGCGTGCACGTAGCGGGTGAGCGAGTTCATCACGACCGACGCCGATCGCGCGTTCTGGTCGGACCGGGTGTTCGTCGACCCGGCACGCAGCGTCGCGGTGAAGAAGCCCCCGACCGCGACGAGGATCACCATCGAGATGCTCATCGCGACGATGAGTTCCATGAGCCCGACGCCGTCGTCCTCGTGCCGGAAGCGACGGAGCACCCGCATCACGAGGTCTGCCCGCGCGGGTCGAGGGTGAGCGTGTTGTCGTAGCTGATGACGATGAGCGCGGTCTTCCTGTTGACCGTCCCGGGCGTGACCGGCGCGACGTTGGAGGCGTTCGTGGCGATCTCGTTGCGCGACGTCGACCCGAACGTCGTGCCGGACGAGATGGTCCACGTGCCGAAGGGCAGGGCGATGGTGGCGGTGTCCGCGGACGACACCGGGAACTTCATCGTCATGCCCGCTGCGCAGCCCGGATCGCCCGGACCGGGGTTCGCGGAGGAGACCGCGGTGACGTAGCGCCCCTTGACGCCCTTGACCGTCGCGACACCCATGCGCACGGAACCGCTCGAGGGTTCACCCGCGCTCGTCGTGATCACGTCGAGGGTGGCTCCGACCGCTCCGTCCGCGTTGGGCGTGGTCCACGCGGCGGGGCTCGGGCTGAGGCAGTTGACCCTGGCGTTCGGGCTGTTCGAGTAGGGGCCGGCGTAGGCCGTGTACCCGGAGGTGAAGGGGAAGACCGGGAGCGAGGGCGTCGAGGTCGAGGTGATCGCGAGCGTCGTGCTCGTCGTGTCCCAGGGCGTCACCGTGTCGAGCCCGCCGCCGGTGCTCGAGAGCACGGTGGGCATGTTCGTGGGGAGCGTCGCCCCGTAGGACTGCGCGTACCCGAGCGTCAGTCGGCTCGCGCGGTCGTAGACGAACGGGACGGGGGCGCTCGCGCCGGCGGCAACGGTGATCGGGGTCTGCTGGGAGGGCTGCTTCTGGTCGGTGTCGATGCCGCCCGCGACGCTGGCGGTGACGGTGTAGTCACCCGGCGCCACGTTGACCGCGTACGAGCAGCCCTGGGAGTCGGTCGGCAGCGGGGAGGTGCTCGGTGCGACGGCGCCGCTGCCCGAGATCGGCGTCAACGAGACGGTCACGCCGGCGAACGGCGCACCGGACGCGTTCGCGACCGAGACGATCACGGTGCCGTAGCCCGGGTCCGTGACGGCGTCGCTCGGGGCGATCGCCGAGGTCATCGACGTGGAGGACGTACCGCCGCGGGCGTTCGGCCAGGACACCGTCGCGACGACGCTCTTGTAGGCGAGCTTGCCGTTCGAGGTGCCGCACGCGCCGCTCGCACCGTCGCTCTGCACCCACCGCACCGACCGGTCGATCTGGTAGGTCACGCCGCCGAGGGTCTTCGTGTTGACCGCCCCGTCCTTGCTGATGACCTTGAAGATGCCGGCGGTCGTCGCGGCGGCCGTCTGCCGCATCGAGTCGATGTCCTGCGAGGCGAGCGCCACCGCGGTCTCGCGGCCACGGCTCGTCTGGGTGAGCTGGAGGGTGTTCGCGATGCCGTAGGCGATCCCGACGCTCATCACGGCGAAGACCATCATGGCGACCATGACCTCGATGACCGAGAGGCCCGCCTCACGGGTCGTCGGGTCGACCGGGCGCAGGACGCGCTGCAGGGTGCGGATCACGGTCACCTCCTCAGGGGCCGAGCGACGAGAACGGCGGCCCGCTGTCGCGGGCCGCCTCTCGCATCAGGATCGATCAGGCGCAGTTGCCGTCGGCGGCCGCGGTGGTGGCGGTGATGTTGAACCACTTGCCGGTCGCGCCCTTGCCGCCGATGCAGAACGAGTCGGGCGTCGCGCCGGGCTTGTAGTTGAATTCCGTTCCCGTGCTCTTCGTGTAGCCGTACGGCGTCATCGTCGCCGGAACGGCGAACTCCGCTATCGTCGGCAGCGTCCCGTTCTTGTCCGTCTGGAACGCGATGACCGCCGTCTTCGCGTTCGCCAGGTCGGACTTCACCGTCGCGTCCTTCGCGTTGTTCTGCACGTTCAGGTACACCGGGATGGCGATCGCGGCGAGGATGCCGATGATGATCACGACGACCAGGAGTTCGATGAGCGTGAAGCCCTTCTCCTTGTCCTCGAGGAGGCCCTTGCGGCGAGCGTCGAGCTTGCCCATGAGAGCGAAGTACATGGTGGTTCCGTTCTTCTCGGGAATGCGATGGGGGTTGTGCCGCAGACTGCTCCGCCGCCGCTGGCAAGCGTATTGACGGCACTTTCCGGGCATAATCCCGAGAACGGGGGTGATCCGTGCTGCGAAATGCCCCCAGTACCGGGGGTGCGGAATTCCTGACCGACCCCCGAACGGAGGGCGTGCGCCGTCGAGTTACTTGACGAGCGAGGAGATCTGGAAGATCGGCAGGTAGAGCGCGACGATCATGCCGCCGACCACGACGCCGAGGAATGCGATGAGCAACGGCTCGATGAGCGACGTCAGGGATTCCGTGGTCGATTCCACCTCGGAGTCGTAGAAGATTGCGATCTTCTCCAGCATGACCTCGAGCGAACCGGCGTCCTCGCCGACCGCGATCATCTGCGCGACCATCGGCGGGAAGACGTTCTCCTTTGCCAGTGGCTCGGCGATCGATTCGCCTTTCCGGACGCTTTCCGCGACCCGGTCGAGCGCTTTCTGCACGACGAAGTTGTTGGATACTTCTCCGACGATCTTCAATGCCTGCAGGATGGGGACGCCGGCCCCGATCATGTTCGAGAAGTTCCGGGCGAACCGGGCGATGACGATCTTCTTCGTCAACTGCCCGAACACCGGCATCCGCAGCAGGATCGGGTCCCGGAACGCCCGGAAGCGGTCCGTGTTCTTGTTCCCCCGGTACCAGAGCCACCCGACGACGACGAGTACCGCCAGGATCGGTCCGGCCCAGCGCATCGCGTGCGAGAGCTGCACGAGGATCCGGGTCGGCAACGGCAGCTGCCCACCGAGCGACGCGAACATGTCCTGGAAGATCGGCACGATGAAGACGAGCATGACGACGACTGCCAGCAGCGACATCACGAGCACCACGACCGGGTAGGTCATGGCCGACTTGATCGTCGACCGGAGCTTGTGCTCCTTCTCGAAGTTCGTCGCGATCGAGTCCATCGCCTGGTCGAGGAATCCGCCGGTCTCCCCCGCGCGGATCATGTTGATCATGATCGGCGGGAAGTCGACCGGGTACTTCGCGACGGCGTCCGAGAACGAGACGCCGCGCTCGACGTCGTCCCGCACCTTGCCGAGGATCTCCTTGAGCTTCTTGTTCTCGGTCTGGCCCGCCAGGATCGTCAGCGCACGCAGGAGCGAGAGCCCGGACGAGAGCATCGTCGAGGCCTGGCGCGACATGATCGCGAGGTCCTTGAGCCCGACGCCCTTCTCGAGCCCCGGGATCTTGATCTCGGTCTGCAGCCCGGTGCCGGGCTTCGCCTCGGTGATGGCGATCGGCGAGACGCCCATGCCGCGCAGGCGCTGGACGACCGCACCCTCGGACGCGGCGTCGAGCCGACCCTTGACGAGCTTGCCGGCGCCGTCGCGGCCCCGGTAGTCGAACGCGAGCGACATCAGTGGCCTCCGGAGTACTTGTCGCCGAAGTCGATCTCGGATGCGGCGATCGCGGCGGCGGACGAGTCGGAGGGCGACTCGACGCGCTGGACGAGCCGGTCGAAGCCGTCCTCGTCGTGCACCTTCTCCATCGCCGCAGCCCGGGTGACGGTGCCGACGTTGACCAGCTCGGCCAGGTCCTGGTCCATCGTGTGCATCCCGGCGTCTCGGCCGGCCTGCATCGCCGAGGTGATCTGGTACGTCTTGCCCTCGCGCACCAGGTTCGCGATCGCCGGCGTCGTCCGCATGATCTCGGTGGCGACGACCCGGCCGGTGCCGTTCGCCTTCGGCACGAGCGTCTGGCAGACGACACCCTCGAGTGTCGCCGCGAGCTGCGTTCGGATCTGCCCCTGCTGGTGCGGCGGGAACACGTCGATGACGCGGTCGATGGTGCCCGGAGCGCTCTGCGTGTGGAGCGTCGCGAAGACGAGGTGGCCGGTCTCGGCCGCGGTGAGCGCGACGGAGATGGTCTCGAGGTCGCGGAGCTCACCGATCAGGATGACGTCGGGGTCCTGCCGCAGCACGTGCTTCAGCGCGGCGGCGAACGAGTGCGTGTCCGCCCCGACCTCGCGCTGGTTGATGATCGCCTTCTTGTGGTCGTGCATGAACTCGATCGGGTCCTCGACCGTCACGATGTGGTCGGCCCGGGTCTCGTTGACCAGGTCGATGAGCGCTGCGAGGGTCGTCGACTTGCCGGAACCGGTCGGCCCGGTGACGAGCACGAGGCCGCGGGGCAGCTTCGCGAACTCCCCCACGTGCTCCGGGATGCCGAGCTGCTTGAGCGTCTTGATCTTCGTCGGGATGATGCGGAAGGCCGCGCCCCAGTTGCCGCGCTGCTGGTAGTAGTTCACGCGGAAGCGGAACTCCGGCGACAGGGAGTACGCGAAGTCGAGTTCCTGCTCGTGGTCGAACTGCCCGGCCTGCTCCGGGCTCAACAGGGTCTTCAGTGCGGCGATCACCTTGTTGCGTGCCCAGGGTCCCCCGGGGACCGCGGGCCGCAGGGAGCCGTCGACCCGCACGGTGGGCGGGGCGTCGGCGGTGACGTGGAGGTCCGAGGCCCCCTGGTACACGACCTGCGAGAGCGCCGTGATGAGGTCGGCGTCGGCGACCTCGCGCGCGTGGCGCGTGAAGCCGATCTCGGGGTGCGCGCCGGCGTCGACGGCGCGGCCCTGCGTCGTGGTGGTGACGGCCTGGAGGCTCGTGGTCGGCACCGCGGGCGCCACCGGCAGGTGCTCGGTCACCGTCTCGGCGTAGCCGTACGCGGCGGTCGACGGCGGGACGGCCGCCGGGGGCGTGGCCGGCGCGGCCTGCGGCTGCGCGACCGGGACGGCGACGGGGTCGCCGGCGGGCGGCGGCCACGAGGATCCGCTGGAGGTCGCAGCCGCGGACGAGCCGCCCCACGCCGCCGGTGCGCCCCACGCGGGCTCGGTCGACAGGTCGTACACGGCACTGCTCGACGTCGGCACGGGCGAGCGGTCGCTCGACGACGCCGAGGGTGCCGACGCCGCAGCGGCCGCAGCAGCGGCAGCGAGCCGCGCAGCCCGACGACCGCCGACCTCGTTGCCCGGCTGTCCGGGGTGCCATCCGGCGACGGGGTCGTCGCCGGCCTCGATGTCGTACACCGATTCGTTCATCGTCCTCGTGCTCCCGGGACTACGCGACCACGCGCAGGATCTCGTCGACGCTGGTCATGCCGAGCTTGACCTTCTCCCACCCGTCCTGTCGGAGGGTGAGCATGCCCTGCTGCTGGGCGACGCGGCTGATCTCGGCGCTCGAGGCCCGCGCGACGGCGAGCCGCTCGATCTCCTCGGTGACGGTCATGACCTCGTGCAGGGCGATCCGGCCGCGGTAGCCGGTGTTCGAGCAGACGGCGCAGCCGATCGGCGCGAAGAACTCCGGCACGGCCGCGTCCGCACGGTCGAGGAACCCGAGCGCGTGCAGCTGCTCGGCCTCGTACACCGCCGGGGCCTTGCACCGGTCGCAGAGCCGGCGGGCCAGACGCTGGGCGACCACCGAGTCGAGTGCGGAGCCGACCAGGAAGGGCTCGATGTCCATCTCGGTCAGACGGGTGACGGCCGACGGTGCGTCGTTGGTGTGCAGCGTCGAGAGCACCAGGTGACCGGTGAGCGAGGCCTCGATCGCGATCTGCGCCGTCTCGTGGTCGCGGATCTCACCGAGGAGCACCACGTCGGGGTCGGAGCGCAGGATCGAGCGCAGCGCGGACGCGAACGTCAGCCCGGCCTTCGGGTTCACCTGCACCTGGTTGATGCCGGCCATCCGGTACTCGACCGGGTCCTCGACCGTGATGACGTTGATCTCGGGCTTCGCGACGGCGTTCAGCGTCGTGTACAGCGTGGTCGACTTGCCCGAACCGGTGGGCCCGGTGACCAGGATCATGCCGTACGGCTTCGAGTAGGACCGCTGGTACGCCTGGAAGTTCTGCTCGAGCAGGTTGAGGTCCTTGAGCGTCAGCGACGTGTTCGTGTTGTCGAGGATCCGCATGACGACCTTCTCGCCCCACACGGTCGGCAGCGTCGCCACACGCAGGTCGATCTGCCGACCGCCGTGGCGCACCGACATGCGGCCGTCCTGCGGCTTCCGACGCTCGGCGATGTCGATGTCGCTCATGATCTTGAGCCGGCTGATGACACCGTTCTGGATGTTCTTCGGCGCCGGGGCCATCTCGTGCAGCACGCCGTCGATGCGGTAGCGCACCCGGACCTCGTGCTCGCCCGGCTCGATGTGGATGTCGGACGCGTGGTCCTGGATGGCCTGCGACACGAGCAGGTTCACGAAGCGGACGATCGGCACGTCGTCGAGCGCGCCGTCGGTCAGGTCCACCTGCTGCTGGGTCGGGGCGGCCGACTGGTCCTCGAACGACGAGGTCAGGTCGTTGAGCTCGTCGTCGGCGCGCAGGTACCGGTCGAGGGCGCTCACCAGGTCGCGCTCGTCGACCTGCAGCGGCTTGATCGAGCGACCGGAGGCGGTGCGGGCGTCGTCGATCGCGAGCACGTTCGAGGGGTTCACCATCGCCAGCACGAGCGTCTCGCCCTCGAACCCGACACCGAGCACACCGTGCCGACGGCAGAGCGCCGCGGGCAGCATCGACACCGCCGTGCCGTCGACCGGGTAGTCGGTCAGCGGGACGGTGTGCGCGTTGTTCGAGGCCGCACGCGCGGTGATGTACTGCGCCTCGCTCACCACGCCCTGGTCGACCAGGGTGCGGATCGAGCGCTCGTCGATCGCTTCGTCCCCCGTCATCGAGTCGAGGTGTTCGATCGGCAGTGCGCCGTTGAGGATGAGGATCTCGGAGAGCGTGGCCATGTGTCCCGGAGCCTCCTTCGGGTCGAGACCGGGTCGTGGGGATGCGTCCCGCAGCGGTGCGGCGCCCGTCCACGCTATTGCCGCGGTGCGCGGCGACCGCAGTCCCACAACGAGGGGGCGACGGGGTGGCGGGTGTCCCCAGTGCAGGGGTACCCGCCGGTACTGGGTGGTCCGGACGATGTTCGACACGGGTCGATGCTCCGTCGCGAGCGTGCTCGCGGGGTGGGCGGTCGGGCGATCGGTGGAGCACTCGGTCGAGACCCCGGGCTGTGCAGGAACGGACGCGACGGGGTCCACGCGCGGCCGCCGCCCGCACCGCCCCACGACGAAGTCCTCGACGTGCGGCGCCGCCCCGGGCCATGATGAGCCATGGACATCACGAGCGTGACCGTGGGCCTCCCCGTCTCCGACATCGAGGCGTCCTGCCTCTGGTACGGCGCCGTGTTCCAGCGTGCGGACCCCGACCTGGAGCCCGAGGACGGCGTCGTCGAGTACGAGATCGGCGGCATCTGGCTGCAGCTGTACCTCGACGCGGACGCCGAACGGCGTCCGGCGACCGTCCGGTTCGGTGTCGACGACGTCCGGTCCCAGCACGCCCGCATCGGGTCGCTCGGCATCGACGTCGGCCCGGTCGAGTGCGTCGACGGTGCCGTCGACTGGTTCGACGTCCGCGACCCCGACGGCAACGTCCTCAGCCTGTACTCGTTGGTCGACGAGAAGGGCCGCACGGCCTGAGACGCGACCGCGCGCCGGCCTGGAGGCGCGTGGCGGGCCCGTCACGAGCCTCCAGGCCGGCAGCACGCCGCTGACCGGCCACGCGCCGGCAACGAGGAAGGCCCCCGCATCCGAGGATGCGGGGGCCTTCCGGGTTCAGCTCAGGCTCAGTTGTAGGTCCCGGGCGTGAAGTCGTCCGACGAGAAGCTGTCGAAGTCGACGAAGCTCAGGTCGGCGTCCGAGAACGAGGAGTCGTCGGCGAAGATGCGGTTGGGGTACCGCTCCGCCTTGGCTTCCTCGGTCGCGGCGACGTCCACGTCACGGTACCGGCTGAGGCCCGTCCCGGCGGGGATGAGCTTACCGATGATGACGTTCTCCTTGAGGCCGACGAGGTGGTCCTGCTTGCCCTCCATGGCCGCCTGCGTGAGGACGCGGGTGGTCTCCTGGAAGGACGCGGCGGACAGCCACGACTCGGTCGCGAGGGACGCCTTCGTGATGCCCATGACCTCCTGGCGAGCCGAGGCGGTCTTGCGACCCTCCTGCAGCGCCGCACGGTTCAGCGCGTTGTAGCGCGACCGGTCGACGAGCTCGCCCGGCAGCAGGTCGGTGTCGCCGTGGTCGACGACGGTGACCTTGCGGAGCATCTGGCGGACGATGACCTCGATGTGCTTGTCGTGGATCGGCACGCCCTGCGAGCCGTACACGTCCTGCACACCGTTGACGAGGTGCTTCTGGACCTCGCGCACACCCTTGACCCGGAGGACCTCCTTCGGGTCCACCGTGCCGGCGATGAACTGCTCGCCGAGCTCGACGTGCTGGCCGTCCTCGATGAGGAGGGTCGCACGCTTGAGCACCGGGTAGATGAACGGCTCGTCGCCGTTGTCCGGCGTGAGGATGATCCGACGACCCTTGTCCGTGTCCTCGATCGTGACGCGGCCGGGGGCCTCGGCGATCGGGGACGCGCCCTTCGGGGTGCGCGCCTCGAAGAGCTCGGTCACGCGGGGCAGACCCTGCGTGATGTCGTCGGCCGAGGCCGAACCACCCGTGTGGAAGGTACGCATCGTCAGCTGGGTACCGGGCTCACCGATGGACTGGGCGGCGATGATGCCGACCGCCTCGCCGATGTCGACGAGGTTGCCCGTGGCGAGCGAACGGCCGTAGCACTTCGCGCAGACACCGACGGCCGACTCGCAGGTCAGGACCGAGCGCACCTTGATGCTCTCGACACCCGCCTCGAGCAGCGTGTCCAGCAGGACGTCACCGACGTCCGAACCGGCCTCGGCGACGACCGTGCCCTTCGCGTCCACTGCCTCGGTGGCCAGCGTGCGCGAGTAGACGGTGTTCTCGACGCGCGGGTCGCGGACGAGGGCGCCGTCGGCACCCACGGTCGCGATCGGCAGCTCGAGGCCACGGGTCGTCCCGCAGTCGTCCTCACGGATGATGACGTCCTGCGACACGTCGACGAGACGACGGGTCAGGTAGCCCGAGTCGGCGGTACGGAGAGCCGTGTCCGCCAGACCCTTGCGGGCACCGTGCGTGGCGATGAAGTACTCCGCCACGGTCAGGCCCTCGCGGTACGAGTTGATGATCGGGCGGGCGATGATCTCACCCTTCGGGTTGTTCACCAGACCACGCATACCGGCGATGTTGCGCACCTGCAGCCAGTTACCACGAGCACCCGACGAGACCATGCGGTTGATGGTGTTGTCGACCGGGAAGTTGTCGCGCATCTCCTGCGCGATCTCGTTCGTGGCCTCGGTCCAGATCTTGATCAGGTCGGCGCGGCGCTCCGCGTCGGTGATCAGACCCTTGTCGAACTCGCCCTGGACCTTGGCGGCCTGGACCTCGTAGCCCGCGATGATCTCCTTCTTGCGAGGAGGCGTCACGACGTCCGACAGCGCCACGGTCACACCGGAGCGCGTGCCCCAGTAGAAGCCCGCGTCCTTGATCCGGTCCAGCGCAGCGGCCGTCTCGGTCTTGGAGTAGCGCTCGGCGAGGTCGTTGACGATCGCGGAGAGGGTGCCCTTGTCGGTGACGCGCTGGACGAACGGGTAGTCCGCCGGCAGCGTCTCGTTGAAGAGCGCACGGCCCAGGGTGGTCTCGAGGAGGATCGGCTGACCGACCTCGTAGCCCTCCGGCGCCTCGCCCTCGGCGAAGTGGACACCCGACATGCGGATCTTCACCATCGCGTTGAGGTGCAGCGTGTTCTGGTCCTTGGCCAGGATCGCCTCGGCGACCGACGAGAACGCACGGCCCTCGCCGAGCGCGCCCTCGCGGACGGTCGTCAGGTGGTGCAGACCGATGATCATGTCCTGTGCGGGCAGGGTCACCGGACGGCCGTCCGACGGCTTGAGGATGTTGTTCGAGGCGAGCATCAGGATGCGGGCCTCGGCCTGGGCCTCGACCGACAGCGGCAGGTGCACGGCCATCTGGTCACCGTCGAAGTCCGCGTTGAACGCAGCACACACGAGCGGGTGGAGCTGGATGGCCTTGCCCTCGACGAGCTGCGGCTCGAACGCCTGGATGCCCAGACGGTGCAGCGTCGGCGCACGGTTCAGCAGGACGGGGCGCTCGCGGATGATCTCCTCGAGCACGTCCCACACCTGCGGACGCGAACGCTCGACCATGCGCTTGGCCGACTTGATGTTCTGCGCGTGCGACAGGTCGATGAGGCGCTTGATGACGAACGGCTTGAACAGCTCGAGCGCCATCTGCTTCGGCAGACCGCACTGGTGCAGCTTGAGCTGCGGGCCGACGATGATGACCGAACGACCCGAGTAGTCGACGCGCTTGCCGAGCAGGTTCTGGCGGAAGCGACCCTGCTTTCCCTTGAGCATGTCGCTCAGGGACTTCAGGGCGCGGTTGCCGGTACCCGTGACGGGACGACCACGACGACCGTTGTCGAACAGCGCGTCGACCGCTTCCTGCAGCATGCGCTTCTCGTTGTTCACGATGATCTCGGGGGCACCGAGGTCGAGCAGGCGGCGGAGACGGTTGTTGCGGTTGATCACACGACGGTAGAGGTCGTTGAGGTCCGACGTGGCGAAGCGGCCACCGTCGAGCTGCACCATCGGGCGCAGCTCCGGCGGGATGACCGGCACGACGTCGAGCACCATCGCGGCCGGCGAGTTGCCGGTGGCGAGGAAGGAGCTGACGACGCGCAGGCGCTTGATCGCGCGGATCTTCTTCTGACCCTTGCCCTCGGCGATCTGCAGACGCAGCGACTCGGCCTCGGCGGCCAGGTCGAAGGCCTCGAGCCGCAGCTTGATCGCCTCGGCGCCCATGTAGGCGTCGAAGTAGATCCCGAAGCGGTCCTGCAGTTCGTGGAACACGGCGTCCTCGGGCTTGAGGTCGCCGACCTTGAGGTTGCGGAAGTCCTCCCACACGCGCTCGAGGCGGGTGATGTCCTCGTCGAAGGACTTGCGGACCTGGGACATCTCCTTCTCGGCGGTGTCCTTGGTCCGGCGCTTCACGTCGGCCTTGGCGCCCTCTTCCTCGAGCGCTGCGAGGTCGTCCTCGAGCTTCTTGAGGCGGTCGGCGATGATCGAGTCGCGCTGACCCTCGAGGTTCTTGATCTCGAGGCGCATCTCGTTCTCGAGACCGGGCATGTCGGCGTGACGGCCCTCTTCATCGATGTCGATGATCATGTACGCCGCGAAGTAGATGACCTTCTCGAGGTCCTTCGGCGCCATGTCGAGGAGGTACCCGAGGCGCGACGGGACGCCCTTGAAGTACCAGATGTGCGTGACGGGCGCGGCGAGCTCGATGTGGCCCATGCGCTCACGGCGGACCGAGGACTTGGTGACCTCGACGCCGCAGCGCTCGCAGACGATGCCCTTGAAGCGGACACGCTTGTACTTGCCGCAGGCGCACTCCCAGTCGCGGGACGGACCGAAGATCTGCTCGCCGAACAGACCGTCCTTCTCGGGCTTCAGGGTGCGGTAGTTGATGGTCTCCGGCTTCTTGACCTCGCCGTACGACCACTGACGGATGTCCTCGGCGGTCGCGAGGCCGATCCGGATGGCGTCAAATGACGTTGCTTCGAGCAATGTTCTTCTCTCTTGCTGAGTTCGAAACGTGTTCGGTACGGGCCGGCTCAGATGTCGTCGACGGACGACGACTCGAACCGCGAGGAGATGTTGATGCCGAGCTCTTCAGCGGCACGGAAGACCTCGTCGTCCGTGTCGCGGAGGCTGACCGCCTGGCCGTCCGCCGAGAGGACCTCGACGTTCAGGCAGAGCGACTGCATCTCCTTCATGAGGACCTTGAACGACTCGGGGATGCCGGGTTCCTGGATGTTCTCGCCCTTGACGATCGCCTCGTAGACCTTCACGCGGCCGAGGATGTCGTCGGACTTGATCGTCAGGAGCTCCTGGAGGGCGTAGGCGGCGCCGTACGCTTCGAGCGCCCACACCTCCATCTCACCGAACCGCTGTCCACCGAACTGCGCCTTACCACCCAGCGGCTGCTGCGTGATCATCGAGTACGGACCGGTCGAACGGGCGTGGATCTTGTCGTCGACCAGGTGGTGCAGCTTGAGGATGTACATGTAGCCGACCGAGACGGGCTCCGGGAACGGCTCGCCGGAGCGGCCGTCGAAGAGCTGCGCCTTGCCGGACGAACCGATCAGGCGCTCGCCGTCGCGGTTCGGGAGCGTGCTGTCGAGGAGACCCTCGATCTCGCGCTCGTACGCACCGTCGAACACCGGGGTGGCCACCTTCGTGCCGGGCGCCGCGCTGTGCGCTGCCTCCGGCAGGGCCGATGCCCACTCCTGGATGCCCTCGACGTTCCAGCCCTGCTTCGCGAGCCACCCGAGGTGGATCTCGAGGACCTGGCCGAAGTTCATGCGGCCGGGGACGCCGAGCGGGTTGAGCACGATGTCGACCGGGGTGCCGTCCGCGAGGAACGGCATGTCCTCGACCGGCAGGATCGTCGAGATGACGCCCTTGTTGCCGTGACGACCGGCGAGCTTGTCACCCGCGGTGATCTTGCGCTTCTGGGCGATGTAGACGACCACGCGCTGGTTGACACCCGAGCCGAGCTCGTCGTCGCCGTCCTGCGCGTCGAAGACCTTGACGCCGATGATCGTGCCCTCTTCACCGTGGGGCACCTTCAGCGAGGTGTCGCGCACCTCGCGCGACTTCTCGTTGAAGATCGCGCGGAGCAGGCGCTCCTCGGCGGAGAGCTCGGTCTCGCCCTTCGGCGTGACCTTGCCGACCAGGATGTCGCCGGGGCGGACCTCGGCACCGATGCGGATGATGCCGCGCTCGTCGAGGTCGGCCAGGAGGTCCGGGCTGACGTTCGGGAGGTCGCGGGTGATCTCCTCCTTGCCGAGCTTCGTGTCGCGGGCGTCGACCTCGTACTCCTCGATGTGGATCGAGGAGAGCGTGTCGTCCTTCACGAGGTTCTGCGACAGGATCATCGCGTCCTCGTAGTTGTAGCCCTCCCACGGCATGAACGCGACGAGGAGGTTCTTGCCGAGCGCGAGCTCGCCGTTCTCCGTCGCGGGGCCGTCGGCGATGACCTCGCCCTGCTCCACGCGCTCGCCTGCGGAGACGATGACGCGGTGGTTGTAGCTCGTGCCCTGGTTCGAGCGGTCGAACTTGCGCAGGTAGTAGGTCTGCGTGCCGCCCTCGTCGAGCTGCAGGGTCACGGCGTCGGCCGAGACCTCGGAGACGACACCCGCCTTGTCGGCGGTGACGACGTCACCGGCGTCGATGGCGGTGTAGCCCTCCATGCCGGTGCCGACGAGCGGCGACTCGGAACGGAGCAGCGGCACGGCCTGACGCTGCATGTTCGCACCCATGAGGGCGCGGTTCGCGTCGTCGTGCTCGAGGAACGGGATGAGCGAGGTCGCGACCGACACCATCTGGCGCGGCGAGACGTCCATGTAGTCGACCTCGTCCTTGCCGACGAGCTCGACCTCGCCGCCCTTCTTCCGGACGAGCACCTTGTCGTCCTGGAAGTGGAAGTCGTCGGTCAGCGGCGCGTTGGCCTGGGCGACGACGAAGTCGTCCTCCTCCGATGCCGTGAGGTAGTCGATGGTCGTGGTGACCTGACCGTTCACGACGCGGCGGTACGGCGTCTCGATGAAGCCGAAGGAGTTGATCCGACCGAACGACGCGAGCGAGCCGATCAGACCGATGTTCGGGCCTTCCGGGGTCTCGATCGGGCACATGCGGCCGTAGTGCGACGGGTGGACGTCGCGGACCTCGACGCCGGCACGCTCACGGGACAGACCGCCCGGGCCGAGGGCCGACAGGCGACGCTTGTGCGTCAGACCCGCGAGCGGGTTGTTCTGGTCCATGAACTGCGACAGCTGCGAGGTGCCGAAGAACTCCTTGATCGCGGCGACGACGGGTCGCACGTTGATCAGGGTCTGCGGGGTGATCGCCTCGATGTCCTGCGTGGTCATGCGCTCGCGGACGACGCGCTCCATGCGGGACAGACCGGTGCGGACCTGGTTCTGGATGAGCTCGCCGACGGCGCGGATGCGACGGTTGCCGAAGTGGTCGATGTCGTCCACGTCGAGCCGGAGCTGGACGGGCTCGCCGTCACGGACACCGTCGAGCGTCGTCTTCTCGGCGTGCAGCGAGACGAGGTACTTGATGGTGCGGACGATGTCCTGCACGGTCAGCACCGAGTCCGAGAGCTGCGCGTCGATGCCGAGCTTGCGGTTCAGCTTGTAGCGACCCACCTTGGCGAGGTCGTAGCGCTTCGAGTTGAAGTAGAAGTTGTCGAGGAGCGCACGCGCGGCCTCGGCGGCGACCTGCTCGCCCGGACGCAGCTTGCGGTAGATGTCCTTGAGCGCCTCTTCCTTGGTGAGGACGGCGTCCTTCTCGAGGGTCGACTCGATCGAGGCGAAGCCCTGGAACTCCTCCATGATCTCCTCGCTCGTCAGGCCGAGGGCCTTGAGGAAGACGGTCACGGACTGCTTGCGCTTGCGGTCGATGCGCACGCCCACCTGGTCGCGCTTGTCGATCTCGAACTCGAGCCACGCACCACGCGACGGGATCACGCGGGCGGAGTAGATGTCCTTGTCGGAGGTCTTCTCCTGCTGGCGCTCGAAGTAGACGCCCGGCGAGCGGACGAGCTGCGAGACGACGACGCGCTCGGTGCCGTTGATGATGAACGTGCCGCGCTCGGTCATGAGCGGGAAGTCGCCCATGAAGACGGTCTGCGTCTTGATCTCACCGGTCATGTGGTTCATGAACTCGGCGTTGACGTACAGCGGCGCGGCGTAGGTCTTGCCACGCTCCTTGCACTCGTCGATGGAGTACTTCGGGTCCTCGAGCTCCGGGGACGTGAACGAGAGCTGCATGGTCTCGCCGAGGTCCTCGATCGGGGAGATCTCCTCGAAGATCTCCTCGAGGCCGGAGTGCAGCGCGAGGTCGGTGCGACCCTGCTCCTGTCCTTCGGCGAGGCGGGCCTTCCAGACGTCGTTGCCGACGAGCCAGTCGAAGCTCTCCGTCTGGAGGGCGAGCAGATCCGGCACCGTGAGGGTGTCCGTGATCTTGGCGAACGAGAGTCGCGAGTGGTTGCGACCGTTCTTGGGGTTGGTGGATGCGTTGGGCGCAGCAGCCAAGGGTGTGACCTCCGGTAGGCCCCGTCGGGCCGGTACTGACGAGCAGCACGTAGGTGAGTGGATTGATCGCTCGGCGCGACCCCGGGACCACCGACACGGAACGCACGACGGCAACGACCGTCGAGGACCTGTGGGATGATCGGTGAGCGGGTCCCGCCGCCATATACGGGACCGGCTGCACCAGGGCGCGTGTTCGACCGCAATATGACGACACACGAATGCCAGGGAGCGCGAACTGTCATCATAGGTCGCCCTGGCGCGCGCTGTCCAGTCCTGGCTTGACCGGATTCGGCGATGGCGTGTATAAGCACGCGGACCGCCCCCCGCGACGGCGTGTACAAGCACGCGGACCGCCCCCGCGACGGCGTGTACAAGCACGCGGACCGCCCCCGCGACGGCGTGTACGAGCACACCGGCCGCCCCGGGATTCCCGCAGCGCGGCCCGGATCAGTCCTCGAGCGCGTGCAGCAGCTCCTCCGGGTGCTCGGTCCGGACGAAGGTCAACCGCCCCCGGTCGTCCGTGATCCGCACGCCGCGGCCCGGCGTGAGGATGAGCGCCCGCACCCCGCGACCGAGCCGCAGGCCCACCCCGCCGAAGGTGCGCGCGTCCGCGTCGGCGACCGTCACGTCGGCGATGCGTCCCCGCGCGATCCGCCGCGTCGGCAGCGGCCGGAAGTGCAGGACGACGGCGGCGTCGGTCACCGCGATGCCGGTCCGGGCGAGCAGCAGCAGGGCACCGGCCACGAGTGCGACCACGCCCGGCAGCAGCAGCGCGACCTCCGGTGCGCCCCCCGGCCAACCGAGGACGGCCGCGGTCAGCGCGCCCCCGCCGAGCAGCAGCACGGCGCCGACCACGCGCATCCACCGGGGAGCGCGCTCACCGTCGACGGCCACCGGCCGGGAGGCGCGGTGCAGGTCCGACCTGCACCGCGCCTCCCGTCTTGCGTGCGACCGTGTCGCGTGGCCGGTCGGTCCTGGTGCCCGTCCGGTTCTCCACAGCTCCGGTCGCCGTCCTGCCGCTGCGGTCCCCGCGCTCCTAGGATGGGCGCAACGGAACAACAGATGCGGAATCCCGGTCACGACCGACCGTGCCGGAGCCGCTGGGGGGAATCATGGAAGTCCTGCTCGCACTCGGCGCCGTCCCGCTCGTCATCGTGGGGATCATCGTCCTCGCCGTGATCGCGCTCGTGTACGCCAAGCTCGTCTACCGCAACGCCGGTGCGGACGAGGCGATCATCATCACCGGGAAGCGGTCGCGGAAGGTCAAGAACCCCGACGGCACCGAGACCGTCGAGTCCGGCATCAAGGTCGTCCTCGGTGCGGGTGTGCTCGTCCGACCGTTCTTCGAGCGGGTGGCGAAGATCTCGCTGTCCTCGCGTGCGATCGACATCAACGTGAACGCGCAGGACTCCCGCGGCGTCACGATCGACGTCGAGGCCGTGGCGCTCGTCAAGGTGGGCGAGGCCGATGCGTCGATCCGTGCTGCTGCGCAGCGCTTCCTCGGCCAGGAGAAGAAGATCGACGACTTCGCGCGCGAGGTCCTGTCCGGTTCGCTCCGCGCGTCGATCGGCGCGACCGACGTGTCGACGATCATCCGCAACCGCGACCAGCTCACGGTGGCGGTCCTCGACGTCGCCAAGGACGCCCTGCACAGCCAGGGTCTCGACGTCGACTCGTTCGAGATCAAGGGCATCTCGGACCGCAACGACTACATCAGCGACCTCGGTCGTGCCGAGCGCGCCCGCGTCCGGCTCGAGGCGGAGAACGCCGAGGCCCAGGCCGACCGCGAGGCACGCGAGGCCCGGGCCACCGCCGACCAGGCGATCGCCGAGGCCGAGAACACCCTCGCCATCCGTCGTGCGGCGCTGCAGCTCGACGCCGACCGGGCTTCGGCCGAGGCCGCAGCGGCCGGTCCGCTCGCGCAGGCTCGCGCGTCGCAGGGCGTCGTCGAACAGGAGCAGATCACGGCGCAGAAGCGCGCCGAGCTCCGTCGTGCCGAGCTCGAGTCCGAGGTGAGCGCGGTCGCCGAGGCGAACGCGCGCAAGACCCGGGTGGAGGCCGAGGCTGCTGCGGCTGCCCAGGTCGAGACGGCCCGTGCGCAGGCCGAGGCCCGACGCATCTCGGCCGAGGCGGTCGCCGCCGAGGCCCAGGCCGAGGCTGCCGCCCGCAAGCTCGCCGCCGACGCCTCACGTGCGGAGGGTGAGGCCGCGGCCGACGCCATCCGTGCCAAGGGTCAGGCCGAGGCCGACGCGACGAAGGCCCAGGCCGACGCGCTCGCACAGCACTCCGAGGCCGTGCTCCGGGTGAAGGCGCTCGAGACGCTGCCGAGCATCGCCCGCGAGCTCGCGGCGCCGATGGGCAACATCGACAAGCTGACGGTCGTGTCCTCGGACGGCGCAGGCGCCCTGTCGAAGAGCGTCGTGAGCCAGTTCAGCGAGGTCGACGCGCTGCTCGGCACCACGGCCGGCTTCACGCTGAGCGACATCGTGAAGAGCACGACGACCGGCCAGGCCGCTGCCCGGGCGGTCGCGCGTGAACAGGACGCCGCGCCGGTCGACTGACGGGCACGGTCGTGCGCACGGGCGCGGTCGGGTCAGCCCCGGTCGCGCCCGTCGTCGTCCCGGTGTCGCTGCTGGCCGCCGGCGTCCTCGCGCTGGTCCTCAACCGGGTCGCTGTCGGTGGCCGGGTCGCCGTCGGTGGCCGGGTCGCCGTCGGTCGACTCCTGCGGCTGTCCCTGCAGCGCGTCCCGCTCGGCGGCCAGACGCTGCTGCCAGACGACGCTGCGGGCGGCGCCCTCGAGCACGTCCTCGACTTGCCCGCCGGTCTTCGCTGCGAGTGCGCCGCTCAGGCCCGCGGTGAGGGTGCCGCCAGCGGCAGCGAGGCGTTCCATGACCTCCTCCTGCCGGGGCGTGAGGGGTTCGTCGACCATGCTGTCCACGGTCTCGCGGATGTTCGCCTCGCTGGCGTCGAGCGAGGCGTCGTCCCCGGCGTGCAGTGCGGCGGCCTCGCCGACGACGACGAGTCCGAGCCGTGCGGCGTCGTCCTCGGGACGGGGGCGTTCGTTCTCGTCGGTCATGGCGGGGACGCTACGCCCCGGCCGATGTACGGCCGTCAGCACCCTGTCCCCCCTGCTCGGGGTCGACCGGTCGCACGGGACGACGAAGGACCCCGGACCGTCACGGTCCGGGGTCCTTCGTGGTGCCGCTCCGACACCCCCACGTCGGTCAGTGGCGCCTGCCGGTGGTCAGCGGCGCGCGCCGCGACCCGCGAAGCGCGTGTAGAGGAACAGCACGATGACGGCACCGATGATCGAGCCGATGATGCCGGCCGGCTGGAAGAAGCCGTCCATCGGGTCGTGCTGGAAGATGAGGAACCCGAGGAAGCCGCCGACGAACGAGCCGATGATGCCGAGCACGATCGTCATGAGGATCGACATGTGCTGCTTGCCGGGGATGATCAGCCGGGCGAGGGCGCCGGCGATGAGGCCGATGATGATGAGGCTGATGATGAGACCGAGCACGGTGTCCTCCTTGGGTCAGACCTGTCGCGGTCCGGGGGTGTCCGCGATCTGGGTCGGCCCCGATTGAACACCGCTCTTCCCCAGCATGTTCACAGCCTGCATGGAGGCGCAGGTACAGGCGAGGGTCACACCGCTCCGGACGACTCCAGCTCCGCCTGCAGCTCGGTGTCCGAGGGCTCCACGAAGTGCTTGCCGTTCGGCAGCACCACGACGGGGATGTTCTTGCGGCCGCTGATGGCCTCGGCCCGGTCGGCGGCGGACAGGTCCGCCTCGACGTCCACGTAGTCGTAGTCGACCCCGAGGCGGTCGAGGAGCGCCTTCGAGCGTCGGCAGTCGCGGCACCAGTCCGCGCCGAACATCGTCACCTTGTCGAACGTCGCATCAGTCATGTCCTCACAGTACGTCCGACGGCCGCGGGACATTCCCGCGTCGCCGCCCACGCCCCGACGACGCGTGACCGCATGACCGTCAGCCCGCGCGACTCCGCGCCGACCCGCACGCCCTACGATGGCCCCATGCCGCAGCGACCCGACCCCGAGCGGGCCGCATGGGCCGCGGCAGCCGTCCGACGCTTCGCCGCGGCGACCAACCTCCTCGTCGCCGGCCGCACCGTCCGTGTGCTCGGCGGCGACCCGCGTGACGCCGCGGCGCTCGTCGCACTGCTCACCGGGCTCGGTGCACGCACCGCGGTGGACACCGCCCCTGCGGACCACGAGCCGGTCGACGACGAGCCGATCGACCAGCTCTGGTGCCTCGGTGACCCGGACGAGTCGACCGCTGCCGTCGAGCGCGAGACCGACCGGCCCCGCGGTGCGACCCTCGTGGTGGTGGACGCCGGCCGGTACGCCCCCGCTGTGGACGAGGACGCCTTCGGCCCGGTCGCCCCGGCCCGCCCCGGGGTGCTCGCCGTCCCGACGCTCTCCGACGACGTGTTCCTCGTCTCCACCGGTCGGGAGCCCGAGGACGACCCCGCCGCCGAGGACCGCATCCGCTGGGCGCGCAGGTCGATGCCGGTCGCCCGTGCGGTCGCCGCGGAGCTCCGTGACGGCGGGCTGCTCCGCGGTACCCGGATCGGCGTCGCGATGGTGCTCGAGCCGAAGACCGCCGTGCTCAGCCTGCTCCTGCGCGACGCGGGCGCCGAGGTCGTCGTGTACGCGCACGCCGACGAGACGGACGACGCGGTCGCGGACGTGCTCCGCCGTGCCGAGATGCCGGTCCACGCGGACAGCACCGCGTCGCTCGCCGAGCAGCACCGTCTCGCCCTGGCGATGCTCGACACGCGTCCGCACGTGCTCCTCGACGACGGTTCGCACCTGATCCGCCTCGCGCACCAGGAGCGGCCCGAGCTGCTGCCGACCATGCTCGGCGCCGCGGAGGAGACGACGAGCGGCCTCCGACCCCTCCGCGTCATGGCCGAGCGCGGCGAGCTCGGCATCCCCGTGATCGCCGTCAACGACGCCCGCGCCAAGACCTGCTTCGACAACCGCTTCGGCACCGGCCAGTCCACGGTGTTCGCGACGCTCGACCTGGTCGACCCGCTCCCGTCCGCCGTGCACCGGGTCCGGCCGGGAGGCACGGCGGTCGTCGCCGGCTTCGGTCCCGTCGGCGAGGGGGTCGCCCAGGTCCTCGTCGCGCTCGGCTTCCGGGTCACGGTCGCCGAGGTCGACCCGGTCCGCGCCCTGCAGGCGCGCTTCGCCGGGCACGCGGTCGCACCGTTCGTCGACGCGGTGCGCGACGCCGACCTCGTGGTGAGTGCCTCCGGGGTGGCGGACACCGTGGACCACACGGTCCTGCGCGCGTGCGCGGTCGGTGCGGTCGTGTCCGTCGCGGGGGGCGTCGACGACGAGGTCGCCCTGTCCGCGGCGGCCGCCGCCGGTGCGGTCCGGACGGCCGTGGCGCAGCACGTGGAGCGCCTGACCTGGCCGGACGGCCACCAGGTGCTCGTCCTCGCCGGGGGCAACGGGGTGAACACGAGCGCCGCCGAGGGCAACCCCGTCGAGATCATGGACCTGTCCTTCGCGGTGCAGCTCGGCGCCCTGCGGATGCTGCTCGAGCGCGGCGACGAACTCCCGCGCGCCGTCGTGCCGGTCGACCCCGCGGTGGACGAGGCGACCGCCCGCGTCGCGCTCGCCGCGTGGGGGAGCCGGGTCGCTCCTCCCGTCCGGATCGCCGAGCAGCCCGCCGACCGCGAGCCGGACGTGCGGACGCACCGGTTCGGGAGACCCCGGTGACCGCGTCGCCGGTCGTGGTGCACTCGGCGCGCGTCGTCGTGCCGATGACGGCACCGCCGATCGCCGACGGGGCGGTCGCGGTGCAGGACGGACGGATCCTGCACGTCGGCGACCGGTCGTGGGTGGTCGACCAGCTCGACGCCGCCGGGCGCACGTGCACGGAGCGGCGCTGGCGGGGCGCGCTCCTGCCGGGTCTCGTCAACGCGCACACGCACCTGCAGTACACCGGCATGTCCGGTGTCGGTCAACGGCAGTACGCGGGTTTCGAGGACTGGGCGGCTGCGTTCAACCTTGACTACGCGCTCCCGCACGACTGGCGGGCGGAGGCGTCCGCGGGCGCCGTCGCATCGATCGCGGCGGGCGTCACGAGCATCGCGGACGTGGTGACCGACATCGAGGCGGCCGACGTCCTGGAGCAGCACGGCCTCGGCGGGATCGCCTACTGGGAGGTCATGGACTGGGAGAACGCGGCGTGGGAGTCCCACGGGCGCGACCAGGTGCTCGACGAGCTCGCACGGATCCCGACCACGCCCGGGGCGGGGCTGTCGCCGCACGCGCCGTACTCCCTCGACGTGGCACCGCTGCTCGAACTGCCGGACATCGTGCGCCAGCGGGGGCTCCGGCTGCACCTGCACCTGGGCGAGGCGGCGTTCGAGGGGGAGCGGGTCTCGCTCGGGCCGGTCCCGGGGCTCGAGGGCGTCGACGGCGTCGGGCACACCGCGGACTGGCACCTGGCGAACGTGCCGTCCTTCCGGGCCATGCGGGCGCTCGGCTTCGGCGCCAGTGCCACCGCGTTCGTCGACCGGCTGGGCGTGCTGGGCCCCGACTGCCACATCGCGCACGGCGTGTACGTGACCGCGTCCGACCGAGCCCTCCTGCGGGCACGCGGGACCACGGTCGCGCTCTGCCCCCGGTCGAACGCCGTCATCGGCCTCGACCCGCCGCCCGTCGCGGACTACCTGCGCGAGGGCAGCCCGATCGCGATCGGCACCGACTCCCTGTCGTCGTCGCCGTCCCTCGACCCGATGGCCGACGTCACCGCACTGCACCGCATCGCCCGCGCCCAGGGGTACGCGCACCGCGACCTGCACGAGCGGCTGCTGGCGGCGGCGACGCTCGGTGGCGCGCACGCGATGGGGACGGCGGTCGGGCCGGACCGCGTCGGACACCTCGCCGTCGGGGCACGAGCCGACCTCGCCGTGTTCGACGTCGACGCCCGGACCGTGCCCGACGCGCTCGCCGAACTCGTCGAGGACGGTGCCGGCCGCGCCGTCGCGACGATCGTCCGCGGCGTCGTGCGGGCCACCGACGGCACCGTGCACCCGCTCGACCCCGAGACAGCCCCCACCCGGGGCCCCGGTTCCGGGGACACCCGGGACCCCGTCCCCCACCACGTCCGTCCCCAGGAGGAACGATGACCGACACCGCACCCCGCCCCGGCATGGTTGCCCGCCGCACCGTCGGCGGCGAGCTGATCGAGTGGCTCGACGTCCCGCAGCGCGCGGCCGCCCTCGGCATGGAGCCGCACCCGGAGGGCGGTTGGTACGTGCGCACGTGGACCTCGCCCTCGACCGTCGAGACCCCGGCCGGCGAGCGTCCCGCCGCGACCCTCATCCACTTCCTGCTGCCCCCGGGCGAGGCCTCCGCCTGGCACCGTGTCACGAGCGACGAGATCTGGATGTGGCACGGGCCGGACACCGTCGTGCTCGAGCTCGGCGGCTCCGGCGACCGGCCCGAGCCCGGGGACCGGATCACCCTCGGCCCGGACGCCGGCCGGCACCGGCTGTACGACGCCCAGGCCTTCGTGCGCGGTGGGGTCTGGCAGCGCACCCTGCCCGGCGACGGCGAGGTGCTCCTCAGCTGCATGGTGTCGCCCGGGTTCTCGTTCGACGACTTCACGATGGCGGGCGACACCGACGGCGACGCCGCGACCGCGTAGTCGACGGTCATCCGCGTCGCGGTGGTATCCCACGCGCCGGTACACTGCCTCCTGCCCGCTCCACCCCGCTCTGTCCCGCTGACGAAGGCCCTCCCGTGACCCGCACCCGCCGTCTGTCCCTCGCCGTCGCCACCGCCACGGTCGCCGCCCTCGCGCTCGCCGCCTGCTCCGCCGGTGGGAGCAGCGCCGGGAGCGACGGCACCGTCACGGACGGCAAGCTCACGATCGCGACCGGCCAGCCGGCCTACTCGCCCTGGGTGGAGGACGACGACCCGCAGTCCGGCAAGGGCTTCGAGTCCGCCGTGGCCTACGCGGTCGCGAAGGAGATGGGCTACGCGACGGGCGACGTCGTCTGGAAGCGCAGCACCTTCGACAGCGCCATCGCCCCCGGCCCGAAGGACTGGGACCTCAACGTTCAGCAGTTCTCGATCGACGCGAAGCGCAAGAAGGCCGTCGACATGTCCACGCCGTACTACACGACCACGCAGGCCGTCGTGACGACGTCGGGGTCGAAGGCTGCGAAGGACACCACCGTCGCCGCACTGAAGGGCGACACGATCGGTGTCGCCTCGGGCTCCACGAGCATCAGCTCCGTGAAGGACGTGCTCGGCGTCACCCCGCAGGTGTTCAACTCGAACGACGACGCCGTGCTGGCGCTGAAGTCGGGGCAGATCGACGCGATCGTGACCGACCTGCCGACGGCGTTCTACATGGCCGCCGCACAGCTCGACGACGGCACGGTCTCGGCGCAGTTCCCCGAGGACGGCTCCGGCGACCAGTTCGGCTTCGTGCTGCCGAAGGGCTCCGCGCTGACGAGCAAGGTCGACAAGGCTCTCGAGGCCCTGGAGAGCGACGGCACGCTCGCCGACCTGCAGACGAAGTGGCTCTCCTCGGAGACGAACACCCCCGTCCTGAAGTAGTCCGGTGACCGCCCCAGCAGGTGCCGGCACCCCGGTGACCGCTCCAGCGCCGAGCCAGGTCGAGCTCGAACGACGGCTCTACCGTCGGCAGCGAGGCCGCCGCTCGGTCGTCGTCTCGGTCGTCTCGACGCTCGTCGTGATCGCGGTCGTCTGGCTCGGCGTCGTGAACACGCCCGGCTGGGCCGCGGTGCAGCAGTCGTTCTTCGACCCGCAGACGGCGATCGACACCTTCCCGGCCGTCCTGCTCGGGCTGTGGCTGAACATCCGGATCCTGTTCTTCAGCGCGATCGGCGTCGCCGTGCTCGGCACCCTGCTCGCCGTCGTGCGGGGGCTGCGGAACCCGGTGTTCTTCCCGCTGCGGATGCTCGCCACCGCCTACACCGACCTGTTCCGGGGTCTGCCGCTCATCATCGTGCTCTACCTGGTCGGCTTCGGCATCCCGGGGCTCGGCATCTTCCCGCGGCAACCCCCGGAGGTCTGGGGCACCATCGCGATCGTGCTCACGTACTCGTCCTACGTCGCCGAGGTGCTCCGCGCCGGCATGGAGGCCGTGCACCCGTCCCAGCGCCTCGCCGCCCGGTCGCTCGGCCTGTCCCACGCCGGGACGCTGCGGCTGGTCGTGCTGCCCCAGGCGATCCGCAAGGTCACCCCGGCGCTCATGAACGACTTCGTCTCGATGCAGAAGGACGTCGGCCTGGTGTCGATCCTCGGCGCCGTCGACGCGGTGCGGAGCGCTCAGATCGCACAGGCCGAGACCTACAACTTCACGCCGTACCTCGTCGCGGGGCTGCTGTTCGTCGTGATCAGCCTCCCGCTCATCCGGGTGACGGATGCCATCGCTCGACGGCAGCAGCGTCGCGAGCAGATCGGGGGGACGGTGTGAGCGAGTCGGTGGTCCTGGAACTGCGCGGACTGCGCAAGACGTTCGGCGAGCACGAGGTCCTGCGGGGGATCGACCTGACCGTGCACCGCCACGAGGTCATCTGCGTCATCGGGGCGTCCGGCTCCGGCAAGTCGACACTGCTGAAGACGGTGAACCTGCTCGAGGGCATCGACGACGGCGAGATCCTGCTCCAGGGGACGGACATCGCCGACCCCCGCACCGACGTCGACGCCACCCGCGCCCGGATCGGCGTGGTCTTCCAGCAGTTCAACCTGTTCCCGCACATGCGGGTGCTCGACAACGTCACGCTCGCGTCCCGTCGGGTGCACGGCATCGCCCGGGCCGAGGCCGAGGCGACCGCCCGCCGACTGCTCGACCGGATCGGCCTGGGCGACTTCGCCGGGGCGTACCCGGACCGGCTCTCCGGCGGGCAGCAGCAGCGTGTCGCCGTGGTGCGGGCGATCGCGACGTCGCCGGAGCTGCTCCTGCTCGACGAGGTGACGAGCGCCCTCGACCCGCAGCTCGTCGGCGAGGTGCTCGACCTCGTCCGCGAGCTCAAGGAGCAGGGCGCCACGATCCTGATGACCACGCACGAGATGTCGTTCGCCCGGAACGTCGCCGACCGCATCGTGTTCCTGCACCAGGGCGAGGTGGTCGAGCAGGGCGCACCGGCGGACGTGCTCGACCGACCGCAGCACCCGGCGCTCGTCGAGTTCCTGTCCCGCGTCCACGCCTGACCCCGCGTCCACGCCTGACCCGGGTCACACGGCGAGCAGCACCTTGCCGATGACCTCGCCGTCGCGGACCCGGCGGTGTGCCTCCGCTGCCTCGGCGAGCGGGACCACCGAGTCGACGATCGGTCGGAGGCTGCCGTCGGCGACGAGCGGCCAGACGTGCTCGCGGACGGCGGCCACGATCGCGGCCTTCTCGTCGAGCGGCCGGGCTCGGAGCGTCGTCGCGCTGATGGTCGCGCGCTTCCGCATCATCGCGCCGAAGTCGAGTTCGCCCTTCTGCCCGCTGCCGGCGGCGATCACGGCGATGTGCCCGTTCGGGGCGAGCACCTCGAGGTGCTTCGCGAGGTAGTCCGCCCCGACGACGTCCAGCACGACGTCGACCCCGCGGCCGTCGGTGAAGTCGAGGGCGCGCTCGACGAAGTCCTCGGTGCGGTGGTCCACCACGAGATCGGCGCCGAGCTCCCTCGAAGCACGCACCTTCCGCTCCCCGCCGCTCGTCGCGATCACCCGGGCACCGAGCGCCTTCGCCCAGACGACCGCGTGCGATCCCATGCCGCCCGTGCCGCCGTGCACCAGCAGGGTCTGCCCGGGCCGGAGCCCCGCGATCATCCCCACGTTCGAGTACACCGTGCACGCGGCCTCGGGCAGTCCCGCGGCCTCGACCAGGTCCACGCCGTCGGGCACCGGCAGCACCTGGGCCGCGGGCACGGCCACGAGGGTCGCGTAGCCGCCGCCCGACAGCAGCGCGCACACCCGGTCACCGACCGCGAACCCGTCGACGCCGTCGCCGAGCGCGCGGACCGTCCCGGAGACCTCGAGGCCCAGGACCTCGGACGCGCCGGGCGGCGGCGGGTAGTTGCCCGCGACCTGCTGCAGGTCGGCGTTGTTGACCCCGGCCGCTGCCACCTCGACGAGGACCTCGCCCGGCCCGGCGACCGGGTCCGGGTGCTCGTCGAGTCGGAGTCCGCCGTCGTGTGCCGTGATCGCCTGCATGCCCTCGACCGTACGCCCCGCGGCAGGGCAGACCGGCACGGCTCGTGGGACGGCAGGCCCGACGGACGCCGTGTACCGTCGGTGCCGATCCGCGCCGCTCCGTCGCGCGGGCACGACCAGGGGGGACGTCCATGTCCAGGAAGACCATCGCCGTCGCGACCGCGGCACTCGCCGTCGCACTGCTCGCCGGCTGCTCGAACGGGGGCTCCGGGAACGGCGGCGCCGAGGGCTCCGGTTCGTCGACCTCGGCAGCCTCCTCGGCCCCGAGCTCCGCGGCGCCGCAGGCCGCTTCCCAGAGCAAGGCCGAGGCGTGCAACGCGTTCCAGTCGAAGGTCGAGGACGCCGCGAAGGGCCTGCAGTCGCAGGTCACCGAGCTGCAGTCGGACCCGCAGGCAGCCGTCGCGAAGCTCGAGGAGTTCGACCAGTCGCTGTCCGACGGCGTCGACGCGGTGCAGAACGCCGACGTCAAGCCGAAGGCCGAGGCGTTCCGGTCGGCGTACACCGACATGCTGACGCAGATCAAGGCGATCACGGCGGACCCGCAGTCGGCGGACCTGTCGGCGTTCTCGGACACCACGCAGAAGGTCCAGGACGCGGGGACCGAGTTCCAGCAGGCCTGCACGTCCTGACCGCCGCAGCACGACGACGCCCCGTCCACCGATCGGTGGACGGGGCGTCGTCGTGCGGGTGCTCCGGCCCGTCAGGCCGCCGGTCGAGCAGCGTCCAAGCGAGCGACGTCCTCGTCGCGGAGCTTCACCGTCGCCGCGACGACCGAGTCCAGGATCGACTGCGGCCGCGACGCACCCGGGATCGGGATCACCACGTCGCTCTTCTGCAGCTCCCACGCCAGCGCCACGACCTGCGGCGACACGTCGCGCTCGCGGGCGATGACGGCGAAGTCCTCGTACGCGGTCCCCAGGTCGGCGGCCTTCGCGATGCCGCCGAGGGGGCTCCACGGCAGGAACGCGATGCCGAGCTCGTCGCACAGCTCGAGCTCCGGCTCGCTCGACCGGAACGCCGGTGAGAACTGGTTCTGCACCGAGACGAGGCGGCCGCCCAGGACCTCGTTCGCCTCACGGATCTGGTCGGGGTCGGCGTTCGAGATGCCCGCCATGCGGATGACGCCCTCGTCGAGGAGCTCCGCGAGTGCCCCGATCGAGTCCGCGTAGGGCACCGACGGGTCCGGCCGGTGGAACTGGTACAGGCCGACGGCGTCGACACCGAGGCGCTTCGCCGAGGCCTTCGCGGCCTCCTTGAGGTACTCCGGTCGGCCGTCCTGCGCCCACGCGCCCGGTTCCGGCCGCAGGTGGCCGCCCTTCGTGGCGACGAGCACCGCGTCGGTGTCGCCGTGGAACTCGCGGATCGCCTTCGCGATGAGCTCCTCGTTGTGCCCGACCTCGTCCTTGGCCGCCTGGTGGTAGGCGTCCGCGGTGTCGATGAGGGTGACGCCCGCCTCGAGGGCGGCGTGGATGGTCGCGATCGCCTGTCGCTCGTCGGGCCGCCCCTCGATCGACATGGGCATCCCGCCCAGTCCGATCGCGCTGACCGACACGTCTCCGATGACTCGTTGCTTCATGCGCCCAGCTTGCGCCGGTCGACCGGGGCGACGCCCAGCGTGCGCGGACGGGACAGGCCGACGGGGCCGCCGGACGGGAGGCCCGTGGCGGCCCCGCCACGCGCCTCCCGTCCGGCGGACGCCGCGCTAGGGGAGCTGCAGTGCGGTCACCTGGCCGGCCCCCGTCGCCGGGTCGGTCGCCTGCGCGAACACGACCCCGCCCCAGGTGACGACCACGATCGCCAGGACGAACCCGAGCGCGGCGATCCACCACGACGAACGACGACGCACCCAGGCGCCGACCGCGAGCACGACCGTCGCGACCCCGATGACGAAGGACCCGCCGACCGCGATCGCGGCGCCGCCGAGGAAGCGGCCCGGCGAGCACCCCGTGGCCGCGTCGCAGCTCGCGGTGGCCGAGACGACCGCGATGATCCCGACCACCAGGGTGAGGAGCGTCAGGAGGGCACCGGCTGCGAGCAGGAGGACGGTCGACACCCGGTCGGCGACCCGGCCCGCGGGGAACAGCGTCGTGCCGCCACGCGCCCACGCGGCGCGTTCGGTGCTGCCCGGGCCGGACTGGGACGGACCCGAGGGTGAGGACTGCGGCGGACCGCCGGACGGGTGCGACCAGGTCATGCGACCGGTCTACCGTGCCTCGACGCCGAACGCCCGGGCGAGCCGCTGGATCTTCTGCGCGCGGCCGAGTCGCGGCAGGTCGGAGCCGTCGCGGATGACCTGCCCGCGGGCGTCGAAGTCGTCGAGGAAGTCCTGCGCCCAGGCGACGTCGGTCGGCGTGGGGGAGATGACCTCGTTGATGACCGGCAGCTGCTCGGTGTCCAGGCAGAGCTTGCCGGTCAGGCCGAGCGACACCGCCACCTGGGACTGCTCGCGGAGGATCGCGTGCGCCGAGCCGACCGTCGGGCCGTCGATCGGACCCGGCAGGTCGCCCACGCGCGAGGCGACGACGAGCCGGGAGCGCGGGTAGGCCATGGCGAGCGTGTCGGCCGAGGTGCCGGTGTCGCGGCGGTAGTCACCCGAGCCGAAGGCCAGACGGAAGGCGCCCTGTGCCTTCGCGATCGACGTCGCCTCCTCGATGCCGAGCGCCGACTCGACCAGGGCGATCACCGGGGTGTGGCCGCCGAGCCGGTGCCACGTGTCGGTGACCTGCGCGGGCGACTCGGTCTTCGCGAGCATCACGCCCTGCAGGCCCGGGAGGCCACGGAGCTCCTCGACGTCGTCCGCCCAGAAGTCCGTCGTGACGTCGTTGATCCGGACCCAGGCCTCACCGCCGCCCGCGAGCCACGAGGCCACGGTCGTGCGGGCACCCGGCTTCGCGGCGGGGTCGACGGCGTCCTCGACGTCGAGGATGATCTGGTCGGCGCGCGACCGCTGTGCCCGCTCGAACCGGTCGGCGGCGGTGCCGGGCACGAGGAGCCACGACCGGGAGATCTCGGCGGGGACCGACCGACGCCGGTCCGGCCGGGCCGACGAGGGTGCGGGGGCGGACGGGGCGGTGCGGTCGTCGATGGCCATGCCACGTTGCTACCACACCGGCCGGTCGGACCCCGTACCGGGCCCGCACGGAAAGCCGGAAACGTCGGGTCATTGCCAGGGAGGCCGCCCGCTTCCGCCTACAGTGTCGGATGTGTGGCGAGACAGGGTGACCGACGGCGCGGACGACGCGGATGACGACGTCCCCGTCCAGGGCGCCGACGCGCCCGAGGACGGGCGCGAGCAGCGGGAGGGCGACCGGAGCGACGAGCCGGACCGCACCCTGCGGCCGGAACTGCAGCTCACGAGCCCGCAGGCGATCAGCCTGGGCGACCCGCGCCTCCAGGCCGGTAACGCCGCCGAGCCCACGTGGGACGCCTGGCGGACGCAGCTGACCGGTGTCGGCGGGACGAGCCCCCTCACGCACTTCAGCGACCACCCGCGTGCCCGGATCGAGCTGTCCACCACGCACCCCGGCGGACTCGCGCAGTTCATCACCGGCAAGACGACGCTGCTCTCGAGCCTGATCCGCGACGAGGTCGCGCTGCGCGCCGCGCGTGTCGCGGCCGCCCAGGTCGAGGCGAAGGGCACCGAGCTCGCGACCGTGCGCGGGATCGACGCCGTGAAGCTCGGCATCGGCATGGCCGACTGGCAGCACGGCGACGAGCACTTCCGCGGCCCGGTGCTCCTCCGCCCGCTCGCGATCCGTCGGCACGGCCGTGACTTCGAGGTGCGCCTGCTCGGCGAGCCGGTGCTCAACCCCGGGCTGGCCGACGCGCTGCACGAGCAGTACGGCGTCATCCTCGACGCGCAGTCCTTCGTCGCGCTCGCGCAGCAGGACGGCTCGTTCACCCCGAACCCCGTCATCGACCGGCTCCGCGGCCTGACCGCGCACATCCCCGGCTTCTCGGTGCACGCGCGTCTGGTCGTCTCGACCTTCGCCGAGGTCGCCAGCGGCATGGTCGAGGACACCGGCGACCTGTCCCACCCGGTGCTCGACGCGCTCGCCGGCAACCCGAGCGCGAAGTGGCAGGTCGAGCAGTCCTACCACCCGGTCGAGCAGACCCCGTCGGACGAGCGCAGCCCGGAGACCGACACGCTGCTGCTCGACGCCGACGACGAGCAGGAGAACGTGATCGCGCAGATCACGGCGGGCAACTCGATCGTCGTGAAGACCCTGCCGGGCACCGGCGGGACGCAGACGATCGTCAACGCGCTCGGCGGCCTCGTCGCGGCGAACAAGCGCGTCCTCGTCGTGAGCCCGCGGCGGGCGACCCTGCGGGGCATCGCCGCACGCTTCGCCGAGGTCCAGCTGCCGGGCGTCGCCGTCACGCCGCGCACCCTGCGCCGTGACGTCGTCCGGGGCATCGCGCGCAACGAGAAGGCCGCGCGTCCGAACCTCCGCGAGGTCGACGACGCCCTGGTCCGGCTCCGCAAGGTCCTCACCGACTACCGCGGCTCGCTGACCCGCGTCGACCCGGACTTCGGCGTCTCGGTGCTCGACTGCCTGGTCGAGCTGTCCCGGCTGTCGCTCCTGCCGGTGCCGCCGTCGACGACCGCCCGACTGTCGAAGCGGTCCGTGACGAGCATGGTCGAGGGCCGTTCGCGCGTCGCCGAGACCATGGTCAGCGCGGCCAACCTCGGCGAGTTCCGCTACGGCCCGGACGACTCGCCCTGGTACGGCGCCAAGTTCGGTTCGAGCGACGGCGCGCAGCGGGCGCACAAGACCGCGAAGGACCTCGACGCCGACGGCCTGCCGACGCTGCTGCGCCGTGCGCACGACCTCGTGGCGTCGACCCACATGCGGCAGTTCACGACGATCAACGAGCTCGGCATCTACCTCCGCCTGCTCACCGAGATCCGGGACACCCTCGACCGCTTCCTGCCCGTCGTGTTCGACCGGTCGGTGTCGGAGCTCGTCGCCGCGACGGCCCCTCGTGGCG
This sequence comes from Curtobacterium sp. 179-B 9B NHS, assembly GCF_045370965.1. NCBI lineage: Bacteria > Bacillati > Actinomycetota > Actinomycetes > Micrococcales > Microbacteriaceae > Curtobacterium > Curtobacterium sp. 179-B 9B NHS. Next base: position 32,605 of record NZ_JBIQDQ010000005.1, on the reverse strand, counting down.
AGGGCGCCCCGATGTCGTCGACGAACCGTCGCCGGCTGAAGAAGCTCGCGCGTGAGTACGTCCGACCGGGCGTGCACGTGTCCGACCTGCACGAGGCGCTGACCCGCGTGCAGCAGCAGCGCGTGCTCTGGCAGCGCTACGTCGCGGCCGGTGTGAACCCCGAGGTGCCCACGGGCATCGGGGACGTGCAGGTGCTCTTCTCGAACGTCGTGCAGGACCTCGCCCGACTCGACGAGCCCCTCGGCCGGACCGAGCGGGACCGCCAGCTCGCGAACCTGCCGATCGACGAGCTCGTCCCGACGGTCGCCCGCCTGGCCGAGGAGTCCGACGTCCTGCACAACCTGCAGGAGCGCACCGAGCTCATGCAGACCCTGCGCGACCTGCAGCTCGAGCCACTCATCACCGACCTGGCACACCGCCACGTGCCGGACACCCAGGTGCCGGCCGAACTCGAGCTCGCCTGGTGGCAGTCCGCGCTCGAGACGATGCTCGAGTCCGACCGGGCGCTGCTCGGCGGCAACACCGACATGCTCGACCGGGTCGAGGCCGACTTCCGGCTCGTCGACGACGCCCACGCGGCCGGGGTCTCCCAGGGCCTGGCGTGGCAGCTCGCCGAGAACTGGAAGGTCGGACTGGTCGACTGGCCGGACGAGGCGACGTCGCTGAAGACGCAGCTCAAGGAGGGCGCGATCACCTCGCGCCTGCTGCAGGACTCCGCGCCGCACCTGTCCCGGTCGATCGCGCCGGTCTGGCTCGCCTCGCCGTACGAGGTCCCCGAGATCGCCGACACGATGCCGTTCGACACGGTGATCCTCGTCGACGCCGGTGCCGTCACCATCGCCGAGACCGTCGGCGCCGTCCGTCGCGCTCGCCAGACCGTCGTGTTCGGCGACCCGGTGACGCAGACCCCGTCGCCGTTCCGGATCGCGGTCGACCCCGACCACCGGGCACTGCAGGTGGACGAGGGCACGCTCGACGCCCTGCACGCCGACTCCGCGCTCGCGAAGCTGTCGACGCTCCTGCCGACCCTGTCGCTCACGCGGTCGTACCGCGCCGGCGGCGAGGACCTCGCCGAGCTCGTCAACCGCCGCTTCTACGGCGGCCGCATCGAGTCGCTGCCGTGGGCCGGTTCGTTCCTCGGCCACGGCTCCATCGCGATCGACTACGTCAGCGACGGCAAGGCCGTGCCGGACCCCGAGTCCGGGGCGGTCGAGAGCGTCGACGCCGAGGTGGACCGCGTGGTCCGGCTCGTCACCGAGCACGCCCGCACCCGCCCGACCGAGTCGCTCATGGTGATCACGGCGTCGGCGAAGCACGCGGTGCGCGTCGAGCAGGCCGTCCTGACCGCGGCGCAGGGCCACAAGGACCTCACCGAGTTCGTCATCGGCGACCGCGCCGAGCCGTTCATCGTCGCGACGCTCGAGCAGTCCGTGGCGCAGAGCCGCGACCGCGTCGTGTTCTCGATCGGGTACGGCCGGACCCCGCACGGCCGCGTGCTGCGCGACTTCGGTCCGCTCGGCAAGCCCGGCGGGGAGCGTCTGCTCGCCGTCGCGATGACCCGAGCGCGCCGGTCGATGGTCATCGTCACGTGCTTCCAGCCGTCGGACATCGAGGCCGAGCGGATGGGCCACGGCACCGTCGCGCTGGCCGAGATCCTCGCCGAGGTCCGCGCGCGCACCGCCGCCGAGTACGTGCCCGACGACTCCGACCCGCTGCTCGTCGACCTCGCCCGACGACTCGAGATGCGCGGCATCCCCGTCGCACTCGGTCACCGGGGCAAGCTCGGCCTGGTCGCGGCGCACGGCGGCGTCTGCGTCACGATCGAGACCGACGCGTCGCTCGTCCGAGGTTCGCTCCGCGAGTCGCTGCGGCTCCGTCCCGAGGTGCTCCGCCGACTCGGGTGGCACTACGTGCGCGTGCACGCGTTCCAGCTGTTCTCCGACCCGGACCGCGTCGCGGACACCGTGGCGTCGGTGCTCGGCGTCGACCGTGGAGCGACGCAGGAGATCTCGATCCCTCCGATCCCCGCACGCCGATGACCCGGTCGGAGACGCATCCCCGCGTGCCCGCTCCGGGCCCCGCTCGCCGGTGAGCGGGTCCCGGCGCGCGTCCCGCGCGGCCGGTCCGGTGACGGCGGGGACGGACCAGCTGGTGGGCTCGTGGACGCGGGCCGACGACGTGACGGAGGTCGAGCCTCCCGTCCGTTCCGCAGATGACGGTGGCGGAACCGGCACCGACACGACCGACCGGCCGGGAGGCTCTCCCCGCCGCACCAGGCGCGTCACCACCGCGCCGGTGCCGGGCTACGACCCGGCCGCGCCGCCGGAACCGGCCCGCCACCGCGACGGGGAGAACGACGCCCAGCTGCTGCGCGACGTGCCCCCACACTGGTGACGGGTAGCCTGGGGTCGATGACTGACACCGCGCGACGGCGACCCGACTGGCAGACGTGGCCGAACCTGATCACGCTGGTGCGCTTCCTGCTCATCCCGGTGTTCATCGGCTTCGTCGTGGCCGGCCACCCCGGCTGGGCGCTCGTCACGCTCGTCGTCCTCGGTGTCAGCGACTGGGCGGACGGCTTCATCGCGCGTCGGTTCGACCAGGGCTCGAAGCTCGGCAAGGCGCTCGACCCGATCGCCGACCGCCTGGCGATCATCGCCATCGTGCTGTCGCTCGTGCTCGTCGGCCTGCTGCCGTGGCCGAGCGTCGCGATCATCATCCTCGTGGACGCGGTGCTCGCGCTGCTGTCCGGCCTGTGGTTCCGCGGCGACCCGGACCTCGACGTCACGTGGACCGGCAAGGTCCGATCCGCGCTGCTCTTCGTCGGTCTGCCGCTGCTGCTGTTCTCGTCGACGTCGTGGGCATCGCAGCACGACTGGATCCGGGTGCTCGCGCTCGTCTTCGTCTGGGCGGGCACGATCGGCCACGTCGTCGCCGGTGTCCAGTACGCCCGGGCCCTCGCTGCGAAGCACCGCGCGACGGCCCGCACCGCCTGACGCGGACGCGCGCGGCGCGGGCGTCCGGCTCGCGCCGTCCTGCCCCGTCGAACCAGGAAACCGACGTCGAACCGACCCCGGAGGCTGGTTCGACGTCGGTTCCGTGGTTCGGGACGCCCGCGGCTAGAGCTTCGTCGAGCCGCTGATCCCCGGTCCCTCGGGAGCGGTCGACGGGGCGACGTGCGCGCCGCCGCCCGACGCCACCGGGTCGCCGTTCTGCGTGCGGAGCAGGTCGCGGATCTCGAGCAGCACCTCGACGTCGGTCGGCGGGACGTCCTGCGGCGTCTGCTGCTCGTCGTTCTTCACCCGCTCGAAGGCGAGCTTCTTGAGCCGGTTGACCGGGACGACGAGCGCGAAGTACACGACCGCCGCGACGATGACGAAGTTCAGGACCGCGCCGATGATCGCGCCGAACAGGATGTCCGCCGAGTCCCCGGAGACGGTGGGGATCGACACGACGAGTGCCTTGTCCAGGCTCGACGCGTTGAAGACCGCGCCGATCAGGGGGTTGATGAGCGAGTTCACGATCGCGGTGACGATCGCGGTGAACGCCGCACCGATGACGACCGCGACGGCCAGGTCGATGACGTTCCCGCGGAGCAGGAACTCCTTGAAGCCCTTCACGTGAGCCTCCTTCCGTGTCGAGGAGACCCCACCGTACCGACGGAGACGAGCCCTCGTCAGGAGGCGCTGGGCGCGGCCGGCTTCGACTCGGTCTGCTTCGGCTCCGCCTTCGCCGGCGTGCTCGACGACGACGAGGAGGACGACGAGGACGACCCCGACGACCCCTCGGCCTTCGGCGTCGACCGCGAGTCGGTGCGGTAGAAGCCGCCGCCGTTGAAGGTGACGCCGACCGGCGAGAACACCTTGCGCAGCGCACCGCCGCAGACGGGGCACTCGGTCAGGGTGGCGTCGGAGAACGACTGCTTGACGTCGAAGGCGTTGTCGCACTCGGTGCAGCGGTACGAGTAGGTGGGCACCCTAGCTCCGGAAGGTGATGATGCGCGACGGCGTGATGATGCCGTCGACGGGTTCGTCGTGGGCCTCGCGCGGGACCTCGTCGAGGTACTCCGCGTCGAAGATCACAGCATAGACGGGCGGCCGGTTCGCCATCGACCCGAGCGTCTTGTCGTAGTAGCCGCGGCCCCAGCCCATCCGGCAGCCGTCGTGCCCGACCGCCGCCGCCGGGGTGAGGATCGCGTCGACGTCCCCGAGCGCGAGCGGGGAGAGCACCTCGCCGACGACCTCGGGCATGCCGTGCAGGCCCTCGTGTTCGGAGACCCCGTCGTCGACCGCCCAGTCGAGCAGGCCGTCCTCGCGGGTGATCGGGAGCAGCACCCGGACGCCGTGCTCCTGCGCCCAGCGCAGGAAGGGTCGGACGTCCGGCTCGTCGGGCGCCGACAGGTAGAGCGCGAGCGAGCGCAGCTGCCGTTCCTCTACGAAACGCTGCAGCGTCGACGTCAGGGCGGTCGTGTCGGTGTCGCGCTCCGTCGTGGTCCGGGTGCGCCGCCGCTGCCGGAGCTCGGCTCGCAGGGCGCGCTTCTCGTTCCCGAGGTCGGCGGTCATGGCGGGGAGTCTACCGAGCGCGGGTTTGCGGCTTCCCGCCGTGGGGCGCGGGATGCCGTGTCCTCCGAAGTGCCCATGCCGGGACCCAGTGGGCGTCCGGTACGTTCGCTGACATGGGCTTCCAGATTTCGAAGGCGGTGATCCCGGCCGCAGGCCTGGGCACGCGCTTCCTCCCCGCGACCAAGGCGATGCCGAAGGAGATGCTCCCGGTCGTCGACAAGCCGGCGATCCAGTACGTGGTCGAGGAGGCCGTGGGCGCCGGGCTGACCGACGTGCTCATGATCACCGGGCGCAACAAGAACGCGCTCGAGAACCACTTCGACCACGTGGCCGAGCTCGAGGAGACCCTCAAGAAGAAGGGCGACCACGAGAAGCTGCAGAAGGTCAACCAGTCGACCGACCTCGCCGACATGCACTACGTCCGCCAGGGCGACCCGCTCGGCCTCGGCCACGCCGTGCTCCGCGCGAAGATGCACGTCGGCCGCGAGCCGTTCGCCGTGCTGCTCGGCGACGACATCATCGACGCCCGCGACCCGCTGCTCAAGCGCATGATCGAGGTCCAGGGCGAGAAGAACGCCACGGTCGTCGCCCTGCTCGAGGTCCCCGAGTCGCAGACCCACATGTACGGCATCGCCACGGTCGAGGAGACCGACACCGACGACGTCGTGAAGATCACCGGCCTGGTCGAGAAGCCCCCGCAGGGCGAAGCCCCCTCGAACCTGGCCATCATCGGTCGCTACGTCATCCGCCCCGAGGTCTTCGACGTCCTCGAGAAGCAGGAGCCGGGCAAGGGCGGCGAGATCCAGCTCACCGACGCGCTCATGAAGATGGCGGGCGCCGAGGAGTGGACCGGCGGCGTGTACGGCGTCGTGTTCCGTGGACGCCGGTACGACACCGGTGACAAGCTGGACTACATCAAGGCGATCGTGCAGCTCGCCTCGGACCGCGACGACCTCGGCCCCGACCTCAAGGCCTGGCTGAAGGACTTCAACGCGGGAGAGTAGCCACCCCGTCACGAACGGGTCCGGGGTCCGCCCCGGGCCCGTTCGTGCGTCCACCCGGTCGAGCACCGGGCACCGGAGGAACCACAGCGATGACGACGATCCCGACCCTGTCCCACGGGCGGGTCACGATCCGGCCCCTCCGGCTCCGCGACACCCGTGACCTCGACGTCGCCCTCGCCACGAACCGCTCGTGGCTGCGGACGTGGGAGGCCACCAACCCCTCCGGACACGTCTCCACCGACGTCCGCGGCAGCATCCGGGCACTGCAGGCCAACGCCCGCGCCGGGCTCGGTCTGCCGTTCGCGATGGAGCTCGACGGTCGCTTCGTCGGCCAGCTCAACGTGTCCGGCATCACCTACGGCTCGCTCGCCAGTGCGTCCATCGGCTACTGGGTCGTCGAGGGCGCGGCCGGGCACAACGTCACGCCGATCGCGGTCGCGATGGCGGTCGACCACTGCTTCCGGGTCGTCGGCATCCACCGCATCGAGATCTGCATCCGTCCGGAGAACGCGCCGAGCCTGCGGGTCGTCGAGAAGCTCGGCTTCCGGTTCGAGGGCCTGCGCCGCCGGTACATCCACATCAACGGCGACTGGCGCGACCACTTCTGCTTCGCCCTCGTCGCGGAGGAGGTGCGCGAGGGCGTCCTCGACCGCTGGGTCGCCGGTCGCGTCCCGCACGGGGCGGGCAGCGTCCCGGCCTCCGCCCGTGAGGAGGCGGCGACCCCGCTCGACACCCGACCGCGCATCTGACGGTCGTCCCGTCGTCCTGTCACGTCGGCCTGGAGGCGCGACACGCGTCCCACGGATTCGGTCGCGACTCGCGCAACACGCGTCCGGCAATGGGCGGTCCGGGGAACGCGCACCCCTACCGTGTCCCCATGGCAGGTATCGGCTCCTGGGGCGGCGGCATCGTCCTGCTCATCGCGGCCGTGCTCTGGGTCGTCTACCTCATGCCGTCGTGGGCGGCTCGTCGGCAGTACCTCGCCACCGAGCGGAACGCGATCCGGCTGCAGCAGACGCTGCGCATCCTCGCGCAGACCGCCGAGCTCCCCGACGAGGTCCGGGTCGAGATGAACGCGAAGTCCCTGGCCGAGGCGCAGCGCGTCGCCCGATCGGAGGAGGCGAAGCGGGCCGCGATCGTCCGAGCGCACGAGGCCGCGCGGCAGCGTGAGATCACCCGGCGCCTCGCGGAGCAGCAGCCCCAGCTCGAGCGGGTGTCGTCCGTCCCCGCACTCACGGCCATGCGGATGCGTCGCTCCCGGCTCGGTGCGACCCTCTTCGGCACGCTCGGCGTCCTCGTCGCGGCGGTCGTCTTCGTCGCGGCCCCGGGCGCCTGGCTCGTCGGTGTCGCCGGGCTCGTCGCCGCCGGTGGGTCCGCGGCGGTCCTGGCGCAGCTGCACCAGGTCGCCCAGGCGCGGAAGGCGCGTGCCGCGGCGGGCGCTGCTGCGGTGACCCGTGCCTCCCGGCCGTCGACCGCGTGGACGGACCCGGCACCGCCGCTGTCCACCGAGCAGCCCGCCGAGCCGACGCGCGACCGGAGCTGGACGCCGGCCAGCGTGCCGAAGCCCCTGTACGTCGAGCGCCCCGCGGCGCCCGCGCCGTCGCCGGAGTCGTCCGCCGAGCTCGCTGCCCGGCTGCGCGAGCGCGTGGCCGAGGCGAAGGCCGAGGCCGAGGCCGAGGCGAAGGCCATCCGGGCGGGGGAGACCGACCCGACGCTCGCGCGGGTGTCCCGGATGCGGTCCGACGTCGAGGAAGCCGCCGCGTCGCTCTCCGCCCACGACCAGGGCCGTCTGGCGGAGCGACTCGGGCTCCGTGCCCCGGCCGGGGAGTCGGCGCCGTCCCGCCCCGCCGGATCGCCTGGCGCCGGATCGCCTGCCGCCGGACCCGCCGAGCCCGAGGTCGCCGCCGAGCCCGAGCAGCCGGCGACGCCGAGCCGCTGGGCCGGCATGGGGGTCATCGACGACGAGGCGTACCGGCAGACCGACCTCGACGCCGTCATGCGTCGGCGCCGCGCGGTCTGACACCGTCCACGCGCGGCACGCCCGGGCGTGGCGGGCCGATTTCGGTTCGCGCTCCCGGTGGTGCTAGTGTGGTCGAGCACTTGGGGCTATGGCGCAGTTGGTAGCGCGTCTCGTTCGCAATGAGAAGGTCAGGGGTTCGAATCCCCTTAGCTCCACCAAGCAGCAGCGAAGGGCCACCCGATCGGGTGGCCCTTCGTCGTTCCTCCGCGAGCGCGTCAGCTCGGCACGCTGTCCGTCAGGACGCCGGCCTGCGCGAGCGAGGCGTGGATCGCGTTCGCGGCCTGCTCGAACGCCCGGTTGCCGCGGGCCACGCCGAGCGCGCCGCCCTTGACCGCGGACCGGCCCGAGCCGCGGAGCAGTCGTGCGACGGTCCGGCCGTCGGGCGCGACCATCAGCTGCACGTCGAGCCGGGTGTGGAACGTCCGGTCGTTCAGGAGACCGCCGACGAGCAGGGTGAGGCCCAGGCTGCCGCGGGTGCCCAGCAGCGTGCCCTGGTCGCCGTCGGTGATCGTGTAGCCCTCGCGGACGAGGGCGTCACGGACGATCGTGCGGGTGGACTCGGGGTCGGCGGCGACGAAGAAGTCGTGGCTCTCGGGCATGTGCGGGTCGATCCTTCCGGTGGATGGTGTGCTGCCAGCGATCCTGCCGTACCGTCGCCTACCCTGGTCGGGTCATGACTGCCTCGTTCACGCGCCGTTCCCTGCTGTCGCTCGCCGGCGTCGCCGGCATCGGGGTCGCCGTCGCGGCCTGCTCCCGCGCCGACGACGCGTCGTCGGGCGCGACCACCCGCGCCGCCGACGGGCCGAGCGGCGCGTCGCCCGGGCCGTCGTCCTCCGGCTCGTCGAGCGCCCGCCCCGCGGCGACCGCGGTCGAGCCGGCGCAGGTGCCGCTCGCCGGTGGTGTCACGGTGACGGTCACGGGGACCGGGCTCGCCGCGGTGCAGGGGGTCACGGTCGGCGGGGTCGCGGCGCGGGACGTGCAGGCCTCGGCGACGACCGTGACCTTCACGGCGCCGCACCAGGCGATGTACACGGCGGGGTCGGCTGACGTCGCGCTCTTCACGTCGGCGATCGAGCCGAGCCCGTCGGCGAACCGGTCGTCGGACGGCAACGGCAGTGCCGCCAACGACGGGCAGGCCGGCGCCACGCAGGACCAGGCCACCGCGACGCCGACCCCGACGGCCGCGCCGGTCCCGGACGCCTCGACCGCGGTCGCGACGACCTCGGTGGCCTACGCGGCACTGACGGACGTCGACCGGCAGCTCGAGTACGCGATGCGGTACTGGGCGGACTACAACCTCGCCGAGTACGGCACGATGAACCCGATCGGCGGGGACTGCGCGAACTACGTCAGCCAGACGCTGATCGCCCGTGGGTGGGAACAGCGCGACGACTGGTACAGCCGGTCCGGCGGCGCGCAGCACAGCGCCACGTGGACGTACTGCCCGGCGATGGACCCGTGGATGACGGCGAACGCGGCGACCTTCGGGTTGACTCGACGCTCCCTCGACGAGCGCAGCAAGGTCAAGGTCGGCGACATCGTGTTCTACGACTGGAACGACAACCGATCGCCCGACCACGTGACGATCGTGTCCGAGGTGTTCACGGAGCCCGACGGCACGGTCCGCATCAAGTCGGCGAGCCACAACCAGGACGGGCCCTACCGCGACCTGGACGAGATGATCACCGTGCAGCACCCCGGCGGCACGGCCTGGTTCCACACGTTCGACGCGTAGCGGCGTCGCGGCGCGGTCACCCGCCCTGCCGCCCCGTCGGCGCCGGTCGGCGCCGGTCCCGCGGGCCGATCGCGTTGCGCCGGCGCCGGTCATGCCGGCCGATCGCGTCGCGCCGGCGCCGGTCGTGCGCACAACCGGGAGCACCTCGCGCCACGTGATCACGTGGCGCGAGGTGCTCGCCGTTGTGCGGCGGCATCCGACACCGCGTTCCGACAGGCCGCCGCGACGCGACGCGACGCCGCGCCCCGGCTGCCCGGCCGCCGCGACGCCGCGCCCCGGCCGCCGACGCTCAGGGGTACCCGAGGAACCAGAGCAGCACGATCGCGACGGGCTGCAGGCACACGCCGACGACCAGCCACACGGTCGTCCGTCGCCGCGTTCCCGTGAACACGTCCGCCCCGAGCAGCGGTGCCGTCGGCATCAGCAGGCGCGGCAGGCTCTGCTGCGGCAGGAACACGGCCACCAGGTACAGCGCGTACGCCGCGGTGAACGACACGACGTCGACGCCGAGCGCCCGTACGCCCGGTCGGGTCCAGGACCACACCGCCCCGGCGAGGACCACGACCACGAGCACGACGCCGATCGGGCCGAGCCACGTGGAGGCCATCGTGAACCACGGCGTGAGCGGCGCGAAGTGCTGCCGGCCGACGAACCCGACCCACCACGACAGCTCGGTCGCGAGGTACGCGTCCGGCCGTCCGGTCGCCGCCGTCGCCACGACGGGCCACGCCAGCCCCGCCGCCGCGACCCCGAGCCCCGCGAGGACGATCGCCACGGCGTCCCGCACCGGCAGCGCCCGGCGCTCCCGGACGACCCGCACGACCAGGTGCACCGCGAGGGCCACCGCGAGCGCGAGCACCCCCGGCTTCGTGAACGCCGCGACGAACCCGAGCGGCAGCACGAGCCAGTACCGCCGGCGCACCAGGGCGAGCAGTGCGCCGAAGAGCAGCAGCAGGAAGGTGCTCTCGGCGTACGCCACCTGCAGCAGGAACCCCGTCGGCGCGAACGCGAAGAGCGCCGTCGCCCGGGTCGCCCGCCGCTCGTCGGTCACCGCGCGCACCAGGCGCCAGAGCACGATGCACGTGCCGGCCCCGGCGAGCGTGGCGACGAGCACGCCGGCGGCCCAGAAGGACCCGCCGACCAGTGGCTGGACCAGCCGTGCCACCGCCGGGAACACCGGCAGGAAGGCCCACGGGTTCGGCAGCACGTGACCCGCCGCGTCGGTGGGCAGCGTCGTCGGGTAGCCGTGCTCGGCGACGGTCCGGTAGAACGACGCGTCCCACGACCCGAGGAACGCCGTGAAGGTCCCCTCGCGTCGGACCGACGCGAACCGCCACCCGTTCGCGGTGGCGAGCAGCCAGACGGTGAGCAGCAGGACGGTGCTGACCACGCGGGAAGCCAGCCACACGACGAGCGGAGCGGTCCACCCGCCGTGCCGTCCCTCCAGGCCGACCGTGCGCAGGCGACGGACGCGGGACGGCAGCCCCGGCCGGGAGGCACGGGTCGTCTCCGCCACGTCGGTCACCGCCCGAGTCTCCCATCTCCGCAGCCGCCGCCCGCTGTCCGGTCACCGCACCTCCAGGATCCGTCCGGGCGACGGGCGTTGTATCGGGCACGTTCCCTGGAAACCACCAACAGGAGGAAGCATGCCCTTCGTCACCGTCGGCGCCGAGAACGGCCACGACATCGAGCTCCACTACGACGACCTCGGCGCGGGCGACCCGGTCGTCCTGATCCACGGCTGGCCGCTGTCCGGCCGCTCGTGGGAGGGCCAGGTCCCGGCACTCGTCGAGGCCGGTCACCGGGTCATCGCCTACGACCGCCGCGGGTTCGGGCAGTCGTCGCAGCCGTGGGGCGGCTACGACTACGACACGTTCGCCGCGGACCTCGACAAGCTCATCACCGAGCTCGACCTGACGAACGTCACCCTCATCGGGTTCTCGATGGGCGGCGGCGAGCTCGCGCGCTACGTCTCGACCTACGGCACCGCGAAGATCAAGAAGCTCGTCTTCGCCAGCGCGGTGCCGCCGTACCTGTGGAAGTCGGACGACAACGCGGACGGCGCGGTCGACCAGGACCTCGCCGACTGGTTCGCGAACGGCATCACGGGCGACCGTCCGGCGTTCCTGCACCAGTTCGTCGACATGTTCTACACGCCGGGCGGCGAGCCGGGTCTGCTCAAGAAGCCGCTCGTCAGCGAGGACCAGCGCGCCTACGACCTGGCGATCGCCGAGCTCGCCTCGCCGAAGGGCACGCTCGACTGCACCACGGCGTTCGCGACGACGGACTTCCGCGACGACCTGACGAAGGTCGACGTCCCGACGCTCGTCATCCACGGCGACTCGGACGGGATCGTGCCGTTCGAGGCGTCCGGTCAGCGCACCGCGGCGGCCATCCCGAACGCGCAGACCCACGTCATCGAGGGTGGCCCGCACGGCGTGCTCGCCTCGCACAAGGACGAGTGGAACGAGGCGGTCCTGCGCTTCCTGGCGTCCTGACCTCCCCGCTCCGCAAGACGCAACGTGGGCGGTTCCTCGCAGCGGTGTACCGCTGCGCAGGACCGCCCACGTTGCGTTCCGCGGGTCGCCGGGTGCCGGGCGCGGCCTCAGCGCCCGGTGACCGCGGCGCGGATGCGCTCGATCGGGACCTTCGGGGTGCGGTCGGCGTTCAGCAGGCCGTTCGTCTCCTGCATCGTGTCCGTCAGCTGCGTCCAGCACGACCCGGCCAGGAACGAACTCGCCCGGACGCCGTCGTAGAGCGCCGTGATCCGCGCCACCCAGTCGTCGCCGTCGACGGCCGAGGTGTAGCCCCACCCGTCCTCGCGCTTCGCCCCGGGCTGGAAGTCCACGCCGCCGAACTCCGTCAGCATGACCGGCTGCCCCTGGTCCGTCGCGCCGCCCACCAGGATCCGACGATCAGCGGGCCCGCGCCCACCGAGCAGTGCCGTCCGTGCGGCGTCGTCGGTGTAGGTCGCGGCGAGCCGGGGGCCGTCGCCCTCGTAGTCGTGCACGGTGACGATGTCGGAGTTCGTGTGCTCCCAGCCGTCGTTCGAGACCACCGGCCGGGTGGGGTCGAGCGCCCGGGTGACGTCGGCGAGTGATCGGGCGTAGGCCTGCTGCGCCGGGTCCGTCGCGATGTGCTGCACGCCCCAGCTCTCGTTCGCCGGCACCCAGGTGACGATCGACGGGTGCGAGGCGTCGCGTTCGACGGCGTCCATCCACTCCCGCACGAGCCGCTGCACGGCGAGCGGGGAGAACGCGTACGCGCCGGGTGCCTCACCCCAGACGAGCAGCCCCAGCCGGTCCGCCCAGTACAGGAACCGCGGGTCCTCGATCTTCTGGTGGTTCCGCGCGGCGGTGAAGCCGAGCTCCTTGATGAGCTCGACCTCGCGGCGCAGGGCCTGCCGTGACGGTGCTGCGAGGTGCGACTCCGGCCAGTAGCCCTGGTTGAGGACACTGCGGACGTCGTAGGCGCGGCCGTTCAGCAGGAAGGCGCCGCCGTCGATGCCCACGGTGCGGACGCCGAAGTACGACGACACGGCGTCCAGGGGCACGCTGCCCTCGGCCGGCAGCAGCGTGACGACCGCATCGACCAGGCGCGGGGCCTCGGGGGACCACACCAGCTCGTCCTCGGCCTGACCGTTCTGCTGCCGGGCAACGGGCACGACGACCTCGACCTCGTGCGCGGTCACGGGCACGACCGTCTCGACGGTCGCCAGGTCCTCGTCGCCCCCGGACCAGTGCGCCGCGACGCGGATCCGCGCGCCGGCGGGGCGCTCCCCGACGAGCCGGACGGTCAGCCGCACCGTCGCGTGGTCGACGTTCGTCCAGCGCAGGGCCCCGATCGACGCGGTCGGCACGGCCTCGAGCCAGACGGTCTGCCAGATCCCGGTCGTGCGGCGGTACCAGATGGCGTGCGGGTGCTCGTGCCAGTCCTGCTTGCCGCGCGGCTGGGTGACGTCGTGGGGGTCGTCCTCGGCGCGGACGACCAGGGTGTGCGTCGCGTCCGGCTCGGTGCCGAGCGCCTCGGTCACGTCGAGCGTGAAGGGGGTGTGTCCGCCCTCGTGCTCGCCGATGAACTGCCCGTCGACCCAGACCCGCGCGCGGTGGTCGACGGCGCCGAAGTGCAGCAGGAGCCGGGGTGCCGCGTCGCCGTACCCGGCGGCGTCGAGCTCGGCGCGCGTGATCGTCCGGGCGTACCAGACGACGGGGTGGAACCCCGGCTCGTCGATGCCCGACGCCGGCGACTCGGGTGGGAACGGCACCGTGATGTCCCGGGCGTCCGGGAACCCGGAGCGCCAGGTCGGGTCGTCGCCCGTGTTCCGGAACGACCACGTCCCGTCGAGGTCGGCCCACGCGCCGCGAAGCATCTGCGGTCGGGGGTACGAGCCGTCCTGGTCGGAGGCGCGAGGGAGCGTGTGCGATGGGGCGGCGACGGTGCCGTCGAGCGAGGTCATGCATCCATGCTGGCCGCTCCGTACATCGTTGTAAAGCGGCGCGCGCCAACCGGTGCGCGCCGACCGGTGCGCCACGACTCGGGGCGCGCCCCGGGACCGGCGCGTACCGTTCGCTGCATGAGCGCCGAGGCACCCGAGCACGTCGACGACCGCGCGCTGGAGGGCTGGATCGCACGCCAGCGCTGGTACGCCGCGAAGGGTGGGACCCCGGCGCTGCACACCATCGCCGAGACCGACGGCACGCGGTTGGTCCTCGACGACGCCGCGACCGGGCCCGTCCTCTACCAGGTACCGGTCGTCGCGGGCCCCGGCGGGGGAGCCGTCGACCCGGTCGACGCCACCACCGACACCGTCTGGGTGCAGCAGCTCGCGGCGCGCATCGACGCCGACCCCTCGAGCCTCCGTCCGATCGGCGAGGTCACCGCGTCCCGGGTGCTGTCCGGCGAGCAGTCGAACACCTCGGTCATCTGCGACACCGCGTCCGGCGACCGGGTCATCACCAAGGTCTTCCGGGTGCTCCACCATGGTGACAACCCCGACGTCACCACGCAGCTCGCACTCTCCGCCGCGGGCAGCTCCCGCGTGCCGACCGTGTACGGCGCCCAGCAGGCGAGCTGGCCCGACCCCGGCCGCCCCGACGGCACGGCCACCGGGCACCTCGCTTTCGCCCAGGAGTTCCTGCCCGGCCTCGAGGACGCCTGGCGTGTGGCCCTCCGCGACGCCAGGACCGGCACCCCGTGGGACGAGCAGGCCGCCGCGCTCGGCGAGGCGCTCGCCGAGGTGCACCGCACGCTCGCCACCGCCCTGCCGACCGAGCCCGCCGACGATGCACGACGGGACGCTGCGATCGCGACGATGCGCGGCCGGCTCGACGCCGCCGTGCGCGAGGCCCCGACCGTCGAGCCGCACGTCGACGCGATCCGTGCCGTGTACGACCGTGCCGCCGCGTCGCACTGGCCGGACCTGCAGCGCATCCACGGTGATCTGCACCTCGGGCAGGTGCTCGCCGCGCCCGAGCCCCGCGGGTGGGTGTTCCTCGACTTCGAGGGCGAGCCGCTCCGCCCGCTCGCCGAGCGGTCGCTGCCCGACTCGACGCTCCGCGACGTCGCCGGGATGCTCCGGTCCTTCGACTACGTTGCCGGCGCGCTCGCGCACGACGCCGAGTTCGTCGACGCGGGTGCCTGGGCGCAGGCGGCACGGCAGGCGTTCCTCGACGGGTACCGCCGGGGGACCGGTGACGACCTGACCGACCACCGCGCACTGCTCGACGCGTTCGAGCTCGACAAGGCCGTGTACGAGGTGGTCTACGAGACGCGGAACCGGCCCGACTGGGCCGGCATCCCGCTGGCTGCGGTCGCGCGGCTGGCGGCGGACGGCGCGGCCTGATCCTCCGACCCCCGGCGTGACCCGCTGACGGACGGGAGGCGCGGTGCCGGCCGACACCGCGCCTCCCGTCCGTCACGTGGTGAGGACGACCGTCGTCGTCAGTTGACGGGGCCCGTGTACTTCTCGCCCGGCCCCTTGCCCGGCGCGTCCGGGATGCTCGAGGCCTCGCGGAACGCGAGCTGGACCGAGCGCAGTCCGTCGCGGAGCGGACGGGCGTGGTGGTCGCCGATCTCGGTGGCCGCCGCCGTCACGAGCCCGGCGAGGGCCGTGATGAGCTTCCGCGCCTCGTCGAGGTCGGTCTGCTCCTGCGGGTCGTCGGCGAGCCCCACCTTCACGGCGGCTGCGCTGAGCAGGTGCACGGCGACGGTGTTGATGAGCTCGACCGCGGGCACCTCGGCGATGTCGCGGGCCTCGCCGCCGGCTGCGGTCTCGTCCTGCGTGACCTGCGGGGTGTCGTTCTCGGGGGTGTCGGGCACGGTGCTCCTCTGCTAGACTCATCGGCGGCAGATGCTGCCCGTGTGCCCAGATCGTCTCCACAGGAGTCGGACCGAGCCCCGGACGGCGTCGTAGAAGAGGAGTCTCTCCCACCCGCGGCCGTGCACCACAGGCTACCGGGTCCCAACCGCTCCGTCGGGTCAGCAGTGCGATCGTCAGACCGCACCGCGTCCCGGCAGGCCAGCCCCGCGGGGCCGGTGTCGGGCGGCTGCCGAACGGGTTCCGATCCGTGCGTCAGATCTCCTCTCTCGTGCCGTCGTCCAGCGCAGCAGCGCCGGACGGCCACCACTTGATTGAAGGAGCTCCGCATCACCGATCCCCGCACCAACGACCGAATCCGCGTTCCCGAGGTCCGACTCGTCGGCCCCCAGGGTGAGCAGGTCGGCGTTGTCCCGATCGCCATGGCTCTGCGTCTCGCGCAGGAAGCCGAACTGGATCTGGTCGAGGTCGCCCCGAACTCGAAGCCGCCCGTGGCCAAGATCATGGACTACGGCAAGTTCAAGTACGAGGCAGCGCAAAAGGCCAAGGAAGCGCGCCGCAACCAGGTGAACACCGACCTCAAGGAGGTCCGGTTCCGCCTGAAGATCGACGTGCACGACTACGAGACCAAGCGCAAGCGCGCCGAGGGCTTCCTCCTCGGCGGCGACAAGGTGAAGGCGATGATCCTCTTCCGTGGGCGCGAGCAGTCGCGTCCGGAGCAGGGTGTCCGTCTCCTCCAGAAGTTCGCCGAGGAGATCGCCGAGTTCGGCGTCGTCGAGTCGCGTCCGACCCAGGACGGCCGCAACATGACGATGATCATCGCCCCCCTCAAGAACAAGTCCGACGTCAAGGGCGAGCAGAACGCGAAGCGTGCTGCGCAGAAGGCCGAGCGTCGTGCGTCGGAGCACGCGGCGAAGGGCAAGGAGGCCGACGAGGCCACCGAGTCCGCGCCGGCCGAGGCTCCCGCCGAATAGGTCCTCCCCGGACCACCCCGCGACGACGCGGCTCCCCACCCACCCCACGGAAAGGCACCACGATGCCCAAGCAGAAGACCCACTCCGGGTCGAAGAAGCGCTTCAAGGTCACCGGCAGCGGCAAGATCATGAAGCAGCAGGCCGGTATGCGTCACAACCTCGAGGTCAAGAGCGCCAAGCGCAAGGCCCGCCTCAACGAGGACCAGGTCCTCGCGAAGGCCGACGCCAAGAACGTCAAGAAGCTTCTCGGCCACTGAGCCGGCGGAACGTAAAGGAACAGATCAATGGCACGTGTCAAGAGAGCGGTCAACGCCGCCAAGAAGCGTCGCGTCATCCTCGAGCGCGCCGAGGGCTACCGCGGCCAGCGTTCGCGCCTGTACCGCAAGGCGAAGGAGCAGGTCACCCACTCCCTCGTCTACGCGTACCGTGACCGTCACGCGAAGAAGGGCGAGTTCCGTCGCCTGTGGATCCAGCGCATCAACGCCGCGTCGCGTGCGAACGGCCTGACCTACAACCGCCTCATCCAGGGCCTCTCCCTGGCCGGCGTCGAGGTCGACCGTCGCATCCTCGCGGACCTCGCGGTGAACAACCCCGAGACGTTCGCGGCGCTCGTCGAGACCGCCAAGAAGGCCCTGCCGGCCGACACCTCGGCCCCCAAGGCCGCGTAGTCACGCCAGCTCCCGAAGCCCCCGTTCCGTCCACGGAGCGGGGGCTTCGTGCATGCTGCGACACTTGACGCGTGAGCGATCTCCTCGAGAACCCGAAGTCCGGACGCGTCAAGGCCGTCGCGGCACTCGCCAAGAAGGACGTCCGTGCCGACACCGGACTCTTCCTGCTCGAGGGCCCGCAGGCCGTGCGCGAGGCGATCGAGTACCGCCCGGAGCTGCTCCGCGAGCTCTACGTGACGCCGACCGCCGCCGCACGGTACGGGCTCGACGACGCACCGGTCGACACGTGGTTCGTCACCGAGCAGGTGCTCGACACGATGGCGGACACCGTCACGCCGCAGGGGGTCGTCGCGGTGTGCCAGCAGTTCCCGACGTCGGTGAAGGACGTCTTCCCGGACGCCGGACCCGGCCTGGAGGCGCAGGGCGCGTCCGCCACGGACGGCACGCTGCCCGGGCTGGTCGCGATCCTCGAGCAGGTCCGGGACCCGGGGAACGCCGGCACGATCATCCGCGCCGCCGACGCGGCGGGCGCTGACGCGGTCGTGCTGACCGGTCGTTCGGTCGACCCCTACAACCCGAAGGTGGTGCGGTCCACCACGGGCTCGCTGTTCCACGTGCCGGTCTCGGTGGGCGTGACGCTCGCCGACGCCGTCACACGCGCGAAGGCCCTCGGGTACACGGTCCTCGCGGCCGACGTCTCCGGCGACGACCTGCCGGACGTCCGGGCCGACGGCATGCTCGACGGGCCGACCGCGTGGGTCTTCGGCAACGAGGCCCGGGGCCTCACATCCGAGGACCTGGCGCTCGTCGACCGGGCCGTGAAGGTCCCGATCTACGGTCGGGCCGAGTCGATGAACCTGGCGACGGCCGCGTCCGTCTGCCTGTACGAGTCGGCGTTCGCGCAGCGGGTGGCGTCCTCCTCCACAGCGCGCTGACCCGTCCTGCTCTTCCACCGTCCGTCCAGTGCAGGACGGCGGTATCCCGGGGGCCGGTAGGCTTGGGCCTCGTGTCAGAACACCTCGAGATCAGCGAAGCGGCCGTCGCCGACGCGGTCGACCGGGCCCTCGCCGCGGTCCGCGCGACGACGACCGTGGCCGAGCTGAAGCAGGCCAGGGCGGAGCACACGGGCGAGCAGTCGACGCTCGCGCGGATGAACGCGTCGATGCGCAGTGTGCCGAAGGAGCAGAAGGCCGAGGCCGGCAAGCTCGTCGGCCAGGCGCGCGGTCGGGTCAACGCCGCCGTCGCCGAGCAGGAGTCCGTCCTCGCCGAGGCCGAGGAACGCGCCCGGCTCGAGGCCGAGCGCGTCGACGTCACCGCACTGCCGGTCCGTCGGGCGCCGGGCTCCCGCCACCCGCTCTCGGTCCTCAACGAGACCGTCGCCGACATCTTCGTCGGCATGGGGTGGGAGGTGGCGGAGGGCCCCGAGCTCGAGCACGAGTGGTTCAACTTCGACGCGCTGAACTTCGACCCGGACCACCCCGCACGGGCGATGGCCGACACGATCTTCGTCGAGCCGGTCGACCGGCACCTGGTCATGCGCACGCACACCTCCCCGGTGCAGGTGCGCTCCCTGCTGTCCCGGGAGCTGCCGCTCTACGTGATCGCCCCGGGACGCGTGTACCGCGCGGACGAGCTCGACGCCACGCACCTGCCGGTCTTCACCCAGGTCGAGGGCATCGCGATCGACAAGGGCCTGACGATGGCGCACCTCCGCGGCACGCTCGAGCACTTCGCGCGCCAGGTCTTCGGCGCCGGGGCGCAGATCCGCCTGCGTCCGAACTACTTCCCGTTCACCGAGCCCAGCGCCGAGATGGACGTCTGGCAGCCGAACGCCAAGGGCGGCGCGCGGTGGGTCGAGTGGGGCGGCTGCGGCATGGTGAACCCCAACGTCCTGCGTGCGGCCGGCATCGACCCGGACGAGTACCAGGGCTTCGCGTTCGGGATGGGCATCGAGCGGACCCTGCAGTTCCGCAACGGCCTGAACGACATGCGTGACTTCCTCGAGGGCGACATCCGCTTCTCGCAGCAGTTCGGAACGGTGGTCTGATGCGCGTCCCACTCCGTTGGCTCGGCGAGTCCGTCGACCTGCCCGACGACGTCTCCCTCGAGCACGTCCACGCGGCCCTCGTGTCGGTGGGCTTCGAGGAAGAGGACGTCCACACCTACGACCTCACCGGCCCGATCGTCGTCGGCCGCGTGCTCGAGCGCGAGCCCGAGCCGCAGAAGAACGGCAAGACGATCAACTGGTGCCAGGTCGACGTGGGCGAGTCCGAGCCCCGCGGCATCGTCTGCGGTGCGCACAACTTCGACGTGGGCGACCTCGTCGTCGTGACGCTGCCCGGCGCCGTGCTGCCCGGGCCGTTCCCGATCGCCGCGCGCAAGACGTACGGCCACGTGTCCGACGGCATGATCGCCTCGGCCCGTGAGCTCGGCCTCGGCGACGAGCACGACGGCATCCTGCGCTTCGCCGACCTCGGCATGGACCCCGAGGTCGGGGCCGACGCGATCGCGCTGCTCGGCCTCGACGACGCCGCGGTCGAGATCAACGTGACGCCGGACCGCGGGTACGTGATGAGCATGCGCGGCGTCGCCCGCGAGTACGCGCACGCCACCGGTGCCGGCTTCCGCGACCCGGCGGCGCGTGTGACGCCCCGCTCGGGCGAGGGGTTCCGCGTCACGATCGACGACCAGGCCCCGGTCCGCGGCCGTGTCGGCGCGCACACCTTCGTCACCCGCGTCGTCCGTGGCATCGACCCGACCCGGGCGACCCCGGCGTGGATGGTCTCCCGCCTGGCGCTGGCCGGCGTCCGCTCGATCTCGCTGCCCGTCGACATCACGAACTACGTCATGTTCGAGCTCGGCCAGCCCCTGCACGGCTACGACCTGGCGAAGGTCCGCGGTGGCCTCGGCGTGCGTCGCGCGGCGGTGGGGGAGACCCTCGTCACCCTCGACGACACGACCCGCACGCTCGACCCCGAGGACCTCGTCATCACCGACGACGACGGCCCCGTCGGTCTCGCCGGCGTGATGGGCGGTGCACGCACCGAGATCTCGGACACGACGACCGACGTGCTGATCGAGGCCGCCGGCTTCGACCAGGTCTCGATCGCCCGGACGGCCCGCCGGCACAAGCTGCCGAGCGAGGCCTCGAAGCGCTTCGAACGCGGGGTCGACCCGCTCGTGGCCGAGGCCGCTGCGAACCGTGCCGTCGAGCTCCTCGTCGAGCTCGCGGGCGGCACGGCGGACACCCTCGGCTCCACGCTCGTCGACGCCGAGCCCCGCCCGACGATCACGATGCGGGCGTCGCGGCCGGCCGACCTCGTCGGTGTCGAGTACACCGACGCCGAGGTCATCGACACGCTGCGCGCCATCGGTGCGACGGTGGACGTCGACGGCGAGGTGCTCGTCGTCACGCCGCCGTCCTGGCGACCGGACCTGACCGACGACACCACCCTGGTCGAGGAAGTGGCCCGCATCGTCGGCTACGACCGCATCCCGAGCGTGCTGCCGATCGCCCCGCCCGGACGCGGTCTGACCCGGCACCAGCAGGCCCGTCGGCGCGTGTCCGCCGCCCTCGCAGCGGACGGCCTCGTCGAGGTCGTCACCGCTCCGTTCGTCTCGCAGACCACGCAGGACGCCTACCCGGGCATCGACGGCGACGGTGGTCCGAGCGTCGTGCTCGCGAACGCGCTGGACAGCGAGCAGTCGCTGCTCCGTCGCAGCGGGCTCCCCGCGCTCGTCGACGCCGCCCGCCGCAACGTGTCCCGCGGCCTCGTCGACGTCGCCCTGTACGAGACCTCGCGCGTGTTCCTGCCGACGACGGACGTGCAGCTCGGCACCGACGCCGTGCCCGCCGGCGCCGAGCGGCCCGACCCCGACACCCTCGGTGTGCTCGACGCGTCGCTCCCGCCGCAGCCGTTCCACGTCTCGGCGTTGCTGACCGGCAACCGCGTCGTGAAGCAGCCCGGCGTGCAGCCGGAGCCCTACGGCATCGCGGACGCGCTCGACGTCGCCCGGGCCGTCGCCTGGGCGGTCGGTGTGGAGCTCCGGGTCGCACAGACGAGCCACCCGTCCCTGCACCCGGGGCGTGCGGCCGCGCTGCTCGTCGGTGACACCGTCGTCGGTGTCGCCGGTGAGCTGCTGCCCGTCCTCACCGAGGCCGCGGTGCTGCCGCGCGTCGTCGCCGTCGTCGAGCTCGACCTCGACGCCCTGGTCGCCGCGGCACCGGAGCTCGTGTCGGTGGCGCCGATCGTGTCCTACCCGGCGGCGACGCAGGACCTCTCCCTCGTGGTCGCGGTCGACGTCCCGGCGGGTGACGTGCTGGACGTCGTCCGCTCTGGCGCCGGAGAGCTGCTGGAGTATGCTCGGCTCGTGGACGACTACCGGGGCACGGGCGTGGACGAGGGACAGAAGTCCCTGACGTTCGCGCTGCGCTTCCGCGCCACGGACCGCACGCTGACCGCTGCCGAGGCCTCCGAGGCCCGTGACGGCGCCGTCCGACGTGCCGGCGAGCGATTCGGGGCGACCCTGCGCGACTGATCCACCGGATCAGCACCGCCCGGGGCCGCCGCCTCCGACTCTCTCGACGACCAGTCCGACCAAAGGTGGAACCCATGTCCGTATCCGTCGCCGTGGCGGGAGCCTCCGGCTACGCGGGCGGAGAGCTCCTGCGCGTGCTCGCCGCCCACCCAGAGTTCGACGTCAGGACGGTGACGGCCTTCTCGAACGCGGGGCAGCCGCTCATCGCGACGCAGCCGCACCTGCGGTCGCTGGCACACCTGACGCTGGTCGAGACGACGGCGGCGACCCTGCGCGGACACGACGTGGTGTTCCTCGCGCTGCCGCACGGGCAGTCCGGGGCGATCACCGCCGAGCTCGACGACGACACCCTCGTCGTCGACTGCGGCGCGGACCACCGGCTCACGGACCCGGCTGCGTGGGAGGCGTTCTACGGCGGCGAGCACCACGGCGCGTGGACCTACGGCCTGCCGGAGCTGCTGCACGCCGCGCCGGCGCCCGGGACGGCGGAGGAGTGGCGGGACGTCGACGACATCGAGGGCCTCGGGCGGCAGCGCACCGAGCTCGCGACGACGAAGCGGATCGCCGTGCCGGGCTGCAACGTGACGGCGGTGACGCTCGGCATCCAGCCCGGTGTCCAGGCCGGGCTCGTCGAGACGGACGACCTCGTCGCGGTGCTGAGCGTCGGGCCGAGCGGTGCCGGCAAGAAGCTCGCGACGACCTACCTCGCCTCGGAGATCATGGGCTCCGCGAGCGCCTACGCGGTCGGCGGCACCCACCGGCACATCCCGGAGATCCAGCAGAACCTCGTGGCAGCGGGGGCCGGTGACGTCCGGATCTCGTTCACGCCCGTGCTCGTGCCGATGTCGCGCGGCATCCTCGCGACGACGACCGCCAGGCTCTCGCCCGGGGTCAGCGCGCGCGACGTCCGGATCGCCTGGGAACAGGCCTACGCCGACGAGCCCTTCGTGCACCTGCTCCCGGAGGGCGAGTTCCCCCGCACCGCGGACACCGTCGGCGCGAACACCGCGCTCGTCGGCATCGCCGTGGACGAGGCCGCGGGCCGGGTGGTCGCCGTGAGCGCCCTCGACAACCTGGCCAAGGGCACCGCCGGCGCGGCCGTGCAGTCGGCCAACATCGCCCTGGGCTTCCCCGAGACCCTCGGCCTCAGCGTGGACGGAGTCGCACCGTGACCGACGAGACCTCGACGGACCAGCCCGACACGGGCCTCCAGGGCGTGACCGCCGCTGCGGGCTTCCGCGCGGCCGGCGTCACCGCCGGACTCAAGACGAGCGGGAAGCCCGACGTCGCCCTCGTGGTGAACGACGGCCCCGACGCGACCGCGGCCGCCGTGTTCACCAGCAACCGCGCCCAGGCGCACCCGGTGATCTGGTCGCGCCAGGTCGTCGGCGACGGTGTCGCCCGGGCCGTGGTGCTCAACTCCGGCGGCGCGAACTGCTTCACCGGACCCTTCGGCTTCCAGACCACGCACATGACGGCGGAGGCGGTGGGTGCCGCGCTCGGCATCGGTGCAGGCGACGTCGTCGTCTGCTCGACGGGCCTGATCGGCCGCGGTGACCAGACGTTCCGTGACGGCGTGCTGCGCGGTGTCGACCTGGCCAGCGCCGCGCTGGCGGCCGACGGCGGCCCCGACGCTGCGGTCGCGATCATGACCACGGACACGACGCCGAAGCAGTCCGTCGTGACCGAGGACGGCTGGACGGTCGGCGGCATGGCCAAGGGCGCCGGCATGCTGGCCCCCGGGCTCGCGACGATGCTCGTCGTCATCACGACCGACGCCGTGCAGACCGCGGAGCAGCTCGACCAGGCGCTCCGCGCGGCGACCCGCGTGACCTTCGACCGCGTCGACTCGGACGGCTGCATGTCGACCAACGACACCGTCGTGCTGCTGTCCTCCGGTGCGAGCGGGGTGACCCCCGAGGTCGGCGACTTCCAGGAGGCACTGACCGCGGTGTGCGCGGACCTCGCCCGGCAGCTCCAGCAGGACGCCGAGGGCGCGAGCCACGACATCACGATCGAGGTCACCGGCGCGGTGTCCGAGGACGAGGCCGTCACGGTGGGGCGCAGTGTCGCCCGGAACAACCTGTTCAAGGCCGCGGTCTTCGGCAACGACCCGAACTGGGGCCGCGTGCTGGCGGCGATCGGGACCACCGACGCCGAGTTCGACCCGTACGCGGTCGACGTCAGCATGAACGGCGTCCGCGTCTGCCACGCCGGCGCCCCGGACCGGCCGATCGACGAGGTCGACCTGACGCCGCGCGACACCCACGTCCTGATCGAGCTCGGGGTCGGCGTGCACGCGGCGACGATCCTGACGAACGACCTGACGCACGACTACGTCCACGAGAACAGCGCGTACTCCAGCTGATGAGCGACGACCTGACCAAGGAAGAAGAGCACGAGCTCGCCGCCGTCAAGGCCGCGACGCTCATCGAGTCCCTGCCGTGGCTGAAGCGGTTCTCGGGCAAGACCGTCGTCGTGAAGTTCGGCGGCAACGCCATGGTGAACGACGACCTCAAGCGGGCGTTCGCCGAGGACATGGTCTACCTGCGCTACGCGGGACTCCACCCGGTCGTGGTGCACGGCGGTGGGCCGCAGATCTCGGCGGCGCTGAAGGAACAGGGCATCGCGTCCGAGTTCCGCGGTGGCTACCGCGTGACGACGACCGAGGCGATCACGGTCGTCCGCGACGTGCTCGCCGGCGAGGTCAACCGCGAGATCGTCGACCTCGTCAACGAGCACGGTGACGGTCTGGCCGTCGGCGTCTCCGGCGACGGCGGCTCGCTGTTCACCGGTGAGAAGAAGGGCGTCGTCGTCGACGGCGAGTACTTCGACCTCGGCCACGTCGGCGACATCACGCACGTCGACCCGTCCGGCGTCCTCGCGGCGATCGAGGCCGGACGCATCCCGATCGTGTCGAGCATCGCGATCGACGACGCCCACCCGGACCAGGCGCTGAACGTCAACGCCGATGCCGCGGCCGGTGCGCTGGCCATCGCGCTCGGTGCCGCCAAGCTCATGATGCTGACGGACGTCCCCGGCCTCTACCGCAACTGGCCGGACCGCGACTCGATCATCGACCTGATCGCGGTCGACGAGCTCCGGGCGCTGCTGCCGAGCCTCGAGTCGGGGATGATCCCGAAGATGACCGCGTGCCTCGACGCCGTGGTCGGCGGGGTCGGCGGCGCGACGATCATCGACGGGCGGATCCCGCACTCGATCCTGCTCGAGGTCTTCACCCTGCGCGGTGCGGGCACCGAGGTGATCCCGGACCCGAGCCGTCGCACCGAGAACCAGAACACCCACGCCGAGGTCGGCCGACGGGTGCCCGAATCCGCGGCGGACCCGGGCCGACACGCGGCGACCGACGCCGCCGTCACCGACACCACCGTCACCGACACCGCCACGACGCAGAAGGGGAACGAGCAGTGAGCACCGAGACGCACACCCAGACCTGGAACGACCGGTTCGGGGCGTCGCTCATGCGATCCCTGACCCCGCCGAAGATCATGCTCGACCACGGTCAGGGCTGCCGCGTGTGGGACGTCGACGGCAACGAGTACCTCGACTTCCTGGCCGGCATCGCGGTGAACTCCCTCGGCCACGCCCACCCGGCCCTCGTCGAGGCCGTCGCCGACCAGGCGGCGAAGCTCGTGCACGTCTCGAACTACTTCGCGACGCCGCCGCAGCTCGAGCTCGCCGAGCGCCTCAAGCGCATCACCGGTGCGGGGGACGCCGGCCGCGTGTACTTCGGCAACTCCGGCGCCGAGGCGAACGAGGCCGCGTTCAAGCTCGCGCGGCTGAACAAGGGTGCGGACGGTCGCAAGACCCGGATCCTCGCGCTGAAGCAGGGCTTCCACGGCCGGACGATGGGTGCGCTCGCGCTCACCGGCAAGCCCGCGCTGCAGGAGGACTTCCTGCCGATGATCGCCGGCGTCGAGCACATCGACTCGACGGTCGAGGCGCTCGAGGCGGCCGTCGACGACACCGTCGCCGCGCTCATCCTCGAGCCGATCAAGGGCGAGGCCGGCGTGGTCGACCTGCCCGAGGGCTTCCTGCAGGCCGCGCGTCGCCTGACCGAGGAGCACGGCGCGCTGTTCATCCTCGACGAGATCCAGACCGGGGTCGGCCGCACCGGCAACTGGTTCACCTTCCAGGGCCACGGGTTCACGCCGGACGCCGTCACGATCGCGAAGGGCATCGCCGGTGGGTTCCCGATCGGCGCCCTCGTGACCTTCGGCTGGGCGTCCGAGCTGTTCTCGGCCGGCCAGCACGGCTCGACCTTCGGCGGCAACCCGCTCGGCACCCGCGTCGCGAACGCGGTGCTCGAGGAGATCGAGCGCGCCGACCTGGTGGCCGGCGCGGTCACCAAGGGCGAGCGCATCCGTGCCGGCATCGCGGCCCTCGGTTCGCCGCTGGTGCAGGAGGTCCGGGGCACGGGCCTGCTCGTCGGCGTCGGCCTGACAGCGCCCGTCGGCCCCGCCGTCAACGCCGCCGCCCTCGAGCGCGGCCTCATCATCAACGCCCCGAACGAGTCGAGCCTGCGCATCGCGCCGCCGCTCATCGTGTCCGACGCCGAGATCGACGAGTTCGTGTCGATCCTCGGCCAGAGCCTCGCGGCCGTCGCCGCCGAGCAGGAGACCTCCGCATGACCCGCCACTTCCTCCGTGACGACGACCTGACCCAGGCCGAGCAGTCCGCGATCCTCGACCTCGCCGCCCAGATGAAGGGTGACCGCTGGGGCGAGAAGCCCCTCGCCGGGCCGCAGACCGTCGCGGTGATCTTCGACAAGTCGTCCACCCGCACCCGGGTGTCCTTCCACGTCGGGATCTCCGACCTCGGCGGCAGCCCGCTCGTGATCACGACGGCGAACAGCCAGCTCGGCGGCAAGGAGACCCCGTCGGACACCGCCCGCGTGCTCGAGCGCATGGTGTCGGCGATCGTCTGGCGCACCTACGCCCAGTCCGGACTCGAGGAGATGGCGGCGGGCACCCGCGTCCCGGTCGTCAACGCCCTGTCGGACGACTTCCACCCGTGCCAGCTCCTCGCCGACCTGCTCACGATCCGCGAGCACCGCGGCTCGCTCGCCGGGCAGACCGTCGCGTTCATCGGCGACGGCGCGAGCAACATGGCGCAGTCGTACCTGCTCGCGGGAGCGACCGCGGGCATGCACGTCCGCGTCGCCGCTCCGGCGGCGTTCAGCCCGGACGCCGCGGTCGTCGCCGACGCCGAGCGTCGTGCGGGCGAGACCGGTGGCTCCGTCCTGGTCGTCACCGACCCGGTGGCGGCCGTCGCCGGCGCCGACGTCGTGGTCACCGACACGTGGGTGTCGATGGGCAAGGAGGACGAGAAGCAGTCCCGACTCGACACCTTCGCGGGCTACCGGGTGGACGACGAGCTGATGGGGCACGCCGCCGACGACGCCGTGTTCCTGCACTGCCTGCCGGCGGACCGCGGGTTCGAGGTGACCGCCGAGGTCATCGACGGGCCGCGCAGCATCATCTGGGACGAGGCGGAGAACCGGCTGCACGCGCAGAAGGCCCTGCTCGCCTGGCTCCTGGCCGCGAACGCGACCGGCAGCCCGGCCGCCTGACCCCGCTCGACTGGAGTCCCGTGACCGATCGCATCGTCGTCGCCTGCTCCGCCGGGGTGGACCCGGCGGCAGCCGTCGAGCACTTCGCCGTCGACCACGAGGTCCTGGCCCTGGTGGTCGACCTCGGCGGTCGGTCCCGGGAGGTCGACGCCGTGCGGGACCGGATGCGGGCCGCCGATGCGGTGGACGCCGTGGTGGTCGACGCGAAGACCGAGTACGCCGACCGGTACGTCGTCGCGGCGGTCCGGGCGAACGCCGGCGGCCCGGGTCGTCCGCTCGTCCCGGCGCTGCGGCTGCCGATCGTCGCCGACCACCTGGTCCGCACGGCCCGGCAGCTCGGCGCGGTCGCCGTCGCGCACCTCACCAGCGCCCCGGACGAGGTCGCCCTCACGACCACGATCGCCGGGCACGACCCCGACCTCCGGGTCCTCCCGGTGCCGACGGCCGTCGTGCCGGCCGGCGGTACCGAGCACGACGTGTGGGGCCGTCTCGTCACCGAGCCGGACCTCGAGGACCCGTGGGCCGCGGTCGGCCCTGCGGACTGGGCGCGCACGGCGGACGTCTCCGCGCAGCCGGACACCGAGCCCGACGAGGTCACCGTGACCTTCGAGCACGGCGTCCCGGTCGCCCTCGACGGGCAGCGCTTCCCGGTCCTCCGGCTGCTGCGCGAGCTCGACGCCCTCGCCGGCCGCCACGGGGTCGGTCGGCACGATCTGGTCGTCGACCTGCTCGACGGCCGCAAGGCCCGACGTGTGGCGGAGACACCGGGTGCGACGGCGCTCGTGGCCGCGCACCAGGACCTCGAACGGATCACCCTCGAACGCGAGGTCCTGCGCTGCAAGCAGGGCGTGGACCGCGAGTGGGCGGAGCTGGTCGACGAGGGTCGCTGGGCGAGCGGACTCCGCCGCGCGCTCGACGCCTTCATCGAGGAGACGCAGCGGCACGTCTCCGGTGACGTCCGGCTCCGGTTGCACGGCGGGGTCGCGAGCGTCACCGGGCGCCGGTCGGAGCAGAGCCTCTTCGACTTCGAGCTGGCCGGGGCACCGGCCACCGGGAGCGTGTCGTTCGCGAGCGCCCGGGCCCGACCGACGCGGACGGCCACGCGGCGCGACCGCGCGAACTGACGCCCCACCGGCACCACGCAGCACCGCCCCCACCAGCACCACGCAGTACCACCCCCCGAAGCACCGCCCACGAACCGAGCACGACCGACCCGTACCGCCAGGCAGGACGACATGACCGACGCGACGCAGCCGAGCAAGACCGACGCCACGAACACGGGCGCCCTCTGGGGTGGCCGCTTCGCCGACGGCCCCAGCGCCGAACTCGCCGCGCTGTCCCGGTCGACGCACTTCGACTGGCAGCTGGCCCCCTACGACATCGCCGGGTCCCGCGCCCACGCCCGTGCCCTGCACACCGCCGGCTACCTGACCGAGGACGAGCTCGAGCGCATGACCGCCGGCCTCGACCGCCTCGAGACCGCCCACGCCGACGGTTCCCTGCAGCCGGACGACGGCGACGAGGACGTCCACGGTGCCCTCGAGCGCCTGCTCATCGCCGACCTCGGCCCGGAACTCGGCGGCAAGCTCCGCGCCGGCCGGAGCCGCAACGACCAGATCGCGACCCTGGGCCGCATGCACATGCTCGACCACGGCCGGCGGATCGGGCGCCTCGTCATCGACCTCGTCGACGCGATCTCGCAGCAGGCGAGCGAGCACCCGGCGGCGATCATGCCCGGCCGCACGCACCTGCAGCACGCCCAGCCGGTGCTCCTCGCCCACCACCTGCTCGCGCACGCGTGGCCGCTCGTCCGGGATCTCGAGCGGCTCCGCGACTGGGCCGACCGTGCGAGTGTCAGCCCGTACGGGGCCGGCGCCCTCGCGGGCAGCTCGCTCGGTCTCGACCCGACGGCGATCGCGCACGAACTCGGCTTCGCCCGCCCCGCCGACAACTCGATCGACGCCACGGCAGCCCGCGACGTCGTCGCCGAGTTCGCGTTCGTCCTCGCACAGGTGGGCATCGACGTGTCCCGTCTGGCCGAGGAGATCATCCTCTGGAACACCAAGGAGTTCGGTTTCGTCCGGCTGCACGACGCCTTCTCGACCGGGTCGAGCATCATGCCGCAGAAGAAGAACCCCGACATCGCCGAGCTCGCGCGCGGCAAGTCGGGTCGGCTCGTCGGCAACCTCACCGGCCTCCTCACGACCCTGAAGGGCCTGCCGCTCGCGTACAACCGCGACCTGCAGGAGGACAAGGAGCCGGTCTTCGACTCGGTCGCCCAGCTCGAGGTGCTGCTGCCGGCCTTCACCGGCATGGTCGCGACGCTCGCCTTCGACACGGAGCGGATGGCCGAGCTCGCGCCGCAGGGCTTCTCGCTCGCGACCGACGTCGCGGAGTGGCTGGTCCGGCAGGGCGTGCCCTTCCGCGACGCGCACGAGATCTCGGGGGCGCTGGTCCGGTACTGCGAGGAGCGCGGGATCGAGCTCGACGAGCCCGGCGACGACGAGTACCGCGCCGTGTCCGAGCACCTCACGCCCGAGGTGCGCGGCGTCCTGACCATCGAGGGCAGCGTCGCGTCGCGCGCCGGTGTCGGCGGGACGGCGCCGGAGCGCGTCGCCGAGCAGCTCGCCGCCCTGACCCGTCGCGTCCACGACCTGACCGAGGGCGCGCCCTTCACCCGATGAGCGACGCGCTCCTCGCGCTCCTGGCCGAGCCGGCTCCGGTGTGCGCGCCGGCGCTGCTCGGCGCGACGATCACCGGGCGTGGTGTGACACTGCGCATCACCGAGGTCGAGGCCTACTGGGGCCCGACCGACCCAGGGTCGCACGGCCATCGCGGCCCGACACCGCGCAACCGGCACCTCTTCGGGCCGCCGGGCACGCTCTA
Source organism: Curtobacterium sp. 179-B 9B NHS (assembly GCF_045370965.1). NCBI lineage: Bacteria > Bacillati > Actinomycetota > Actinomycetes > Micrococcales > Microbacteriaceae > Curtobacterium > Curtobacterium sp. 179-B 9B NHS. The sequence goes on along the minus strand of NZ_JBIQDQ010000005.1, from coordinate 2,308 downwards.
CGCGTACCGCTCGTACGGCATCCACACCTGCGTGAACGTGGTGAGCGGCCCGGAGGGCACGTCGTCCGGCTCGCTCCTGCGCGCCGCCGAGGTCGTCGACGGCATCGAGGTCGCCCGGGCTCGCCGCGGTCCGTCGGTCGCCGACGTCGCCCTGGCCCGCGGTCCGGGCAACCTCGGGCAGGCTCTCGGTGCCGTGCTCGGCGAGGACGACGGCACGTCGCTCCTCGACGGCTCGGGACCGTTCCGGCTCGTGCTCGCACCCGGTCTGGAGGCGCGGCTCGCCTCCGCCGACCCGGCGGACGTGGTCGCGGAGCTGCTCGCCGAGACGGTGGCCGGCCCCGCGGGGACGGCTCCGGTCCGGCGGATCTCGCGCGGACCGCGCACCGGCGTCGCCGGTGTCGCCGGCGGCGCGTCCTTCCCGTGGCGCTCCTGGCGCACCGGTGAGCCGACGGTGTCGCCGTACCGACGGCACCGGCGCGCGGTCGACTGACGGGGCCGCGCCGATCCTCCCGGCCGTCGCCCGGTGGCTACGATGGTCGGGTGTCCAGCGCAACCGATCCCGATGTCCTGACACGCCAGCAGAACGACCCCACCTTCGCCTCGGTGTGGGACGAACTGCGCTGGCGCGGTCTGGTGCACGTCTCCACCGACGAGACGGCACTCCAGGAGGCCCTCGACGGCGGGACCGTCACGTACTACTGCGGTTTCGACCCGACCGCACCCTCGCTGCACTGCGGCAACCTGCTGCAGCTGCTCACCATGCGCCGGCTGCAGCTCGCCGGGCACCGGCCGCTGGCGCTCGTCGGTGGGTCGACCGGCCTGATCGGCGACCCGCGTCCCACCGCGGAACGCACGCTGAACACCCCGGAGACGGTCGCCGAGTGGGTGAGCCGACTGCAGGCGCAGGTGTCCCGGTTCCTCAGCCCCGACGGCGAGAACGGCGTGCGGCTCGTCAACAACCTCGACTGGACGGCACCGCTGTCCGCGATCGACTTCCTGCGCGACATCGGCAAGTACTTCCGCGTGAACGCCATGCTGAAGAAGGACGCCGTCGCCGCACGCCTGAACTCCGACGCGGGCATCAGCTACACCGAGTTCAGCTACCAGATCCTGCAGGGACTGGACTACCGCGAGCTCTACCGGCAGTACGGCTGCACGCTGCAGACCGGCGGTTCGGACCAATGGGGCAACCTGACCTCCGGCACCGACCTGATCCGTCGCACCGAGGGGGTGTCCGTGCACGCGCTCGGCACCCCGCTCATCACGAACTCGGACGGCACGAAGTTCGGCAAGAGCGAGGGCAACGCGATCTGGCTCGACGCCGAGATGACCTCGCCGTACGCCTTCTACCAGTTCTGGCTCAACACGGCGGACGCCGACGTGGTCGCCCGGCTGCGCGAGTTCACGTTCCTCGATCGTGCGGAGATCGGTCGACTCGAGCAGGCGGTCGCCGACGAGCCGTTCCGGCGCGAGGCCCAGCGGACCCTGGCGTTCGAGGTCACGTCGCTGGTGCACGGAGCGGCGGCGACCCGGGCGACGATCGACGCCTCGGCGGCGCTGTTCGGCAACGGCGACCTGGCCGCGCTCGACGAGGCGACGCTGCGTGCCGCGGTCGCCGAGCTCCCCGGCACGGTGTCGCTGCCGGGCGAGGCCGACGTCGCTCGCGCCCTCGTCGACACCGGACTCGTGAAGTCGCTCGGCGAAGCGCGCCGGGCGGTCGACCAGGGAGGCGTGTACGTGAACAACGTCCGCGCCGACGACGCGACCGCGCAGCTCGCGAGCCTCGCGCTGCCCGGCGGAGTCGTGGTGCTCCGACGCGGCAAGAAGACCCTGGCGGGCGTCACGCTCGGCTGATCGATCCACCCTCGGTGCACCCGGTGCCCGGTCTCCCGACGGAGACCGGGCACCGCTGCGTCCGGAGGAGTTGCACAGTGCGACACGCCCGGGAGTGGGGCGCGGTTGGCGCTCCCGCCCAGCGCTGCGTAGAGTTCTTACTCGTCACCCCAAAGGTGCGGCGGAGCGGCTGGAGCGAGAGCCCAGAGCCTGCCGGCCTCAAGCGGGACCATCCTCCACCGAAGTTCAGATCAAGCCTTGTGCTCGATCGCTTCGACGCTTAGGATGACTACTCCACCGGCCCTCTCCCTCGGGATGAGCCACAGGACCTCGGTCCGACGCGATGCCGGTGGTACCAAGAACACAATGCCCCTCTGGCGGAGCTCCTTCGTGGAGTCGAGTGGGGGGTGCGTCTGGTCCTTGAGAACTCAACAGCGTGCACATTGTCAATGCCAATTATTTTGACCCCGTGCGA
>NZ_JBIQDQ010000004.1:130999-227245 GCF_045370965.1 Curtobacterium sp. 179-B 9B NHS | reverse complement strand
CGGCGGCGCGCGTCCGGAGCCGCAGCCGCAGCCGCGACCGCGACAGCGCCGCGCGCACGGCCTCCGCACAACCAGAAGCACCTCGCGCCATGCGATCGCATGGCGCGAGGTGCTTCCCGTTGTGCTCCACGACGAACGCCACACTCGCCGCGCCCGCCGCACATACGGCACCCGCCCCGCGCGGGACCGCGACCCCGCGCCTACCGCTTCCGGTTGGCCACCAGTGCGACCGCGTACGACGGGAACCACGTCCCCGCCGGCGGTCCACCGTTGCAGGTCCCGTCGCTCGCCCCCGGCGTCTTCACCCAGAGCAGGGCGTCGAGCCGGGTCGTGCCCGCTGCGACGTGGGGCTTCCCTCCGAGACCGGCACCGGTCGGGTTGCACCAGGTGCCGAGCCACCCACGACCGTTCCTCGACACGTCGACGACGTACCGTGCCCCACCCGTCATCGCGCTGAGCCGCTCGGCGTAGGCCCGCTCACCGTCGACGCCGTAGAAGTTCGCGACGTTCGTGAAGAACCCCCGGGCCTGGGCGACACCGGCTTCCCGCAGGTACGTCGCCTGGAGCTCCGCGGGGTTCCAGTCCTCGTTCCCGCCGTCCAGGTAGGTGGGGACCCCCGCGGCGGCGTACACGCGCACGGCCGCCGCGATGAGGCCCGGCCGTCGGGCTCGCTCGGCGGTGCACGTGCTCAGGTGTGCCAGGGAGTCCGGCTCGACGATCACGACGGCCCGGTGCCCCTGGAGGTCGGCCGCGATGCGACGGTTCCACGCGGCGTACCGGGACGGTGTGAGGCCGCCCGCCGAGTACCCGCCGCAGTCGCGGTTCGGGACGGCGTACGTGACGAACACCGGCGTCGTACCCGTCTTCTCCGCGGCGGCGAGGTTCCGCGCGATCACCCGGTCCAGCGCGTCGCCCGTGTACCACTCGCCGAGCCAGATCGCGATCGGCTGCTGCGCGATGGTGCGGGCCGCTGCGGCCTCGGTCGTCCTCCCCGCCGCGCTGAGCGCCGCCGCGGCCTGGGCGGGCTGGCTGTCCGGCTGCCGGTACAACCCACCGGCGAAGACCTGCCCGGGCGTCGCGGAGTGGAGGGCCGCGCGCGGCAGCGGCGCGGTGGACGCCGCCGTCGCAGCCGCGGGGAACGTCACGGTGCCCGCAGCCACCGCCGTCGCCACGGCGGCGAGCGCGACCATCGTCCTGATCCTCGAGTACATGGTCCCCGTCCTGTGTCCGTCCGCTGTCGGGACGTCCCTGCCGTCCCGCTCCACCTGCCGCAGACCATCAGAACCCGCGGGGCGGCGTCGGGGCGATCTCCAGAACGAGGGACAGGCGACGGACGGCCGGGCGCGTGCGGCGCCTGCGGTCGCGTACCGTTGTGCGGTGACCGAAACCGCAGCTGCACTCGTCGAACGCCTGACCGCCATCGTCCCGGACTTCCCGAAGCCCGGCATCCTGTTCCGCGACGTGACCCCGGTGTTCTCCGACCCCGTGGCGTTCGGACGGGTCTGCGAGGCCCTCGCGGCGCCGTTCGCGATCGGTGCGGGGTTCCAGGCGGTCGCCGGCATCGAGGCCCGCGGCTTCGCCCTGGCCGGTGGCATCGCGGCCCAGCACCAGGTCGGCGTGCTGACGGTCCGCAAGGCCGGCAAGCTGCCCGGCGAGGTCCTGAGCGAGCAGTACGCGCTCGAGTACGGCGAGGCAGAGCTCGAGCTCCGGCCGGGCCAGCTCCCGCAGGGCACGCGCGTGCTCGTCGTCGACGACGTCCTCGCGACCGGGGGCACCGCTGCGGCGACGATCACGCTCCTCGAGCGTGCCGGGTACGAGGCGATCGGCTTCGCGTCGCTGCTCGAGCTCGACGGGCTCTCGGGTCGGGAGCGCCTCGAGCCGCGCCTGCCCGTCACGACGCTCGGCCGCGTCCCCGCCTGAACCGCTGCCGCCGGCCGAGACCGCCGCGGACGCGCCGGGACCGCCGCGGCCGCGCCTGGACCGCTGCGGCCGCGCACTAGTCTTGACCCACCCCTGAACCAACCGAGGAGCACCACGATCGTGACCGACGCAGTCGCACCAGAGCCCGCAGACCTGCCCCAGGCACCCGAGCCCCGCACCGCGACGACGGCCACGACGGGCACCGAGCTCTTCGACGGCGTCCGCGGTGTCGTCGCGATCCGCGTCGGTGGGGTGCTCAAGGACCTCGCGGCCGACGTGGAGGCGGGGGAGACCGTCGAACCGGTGACGCTCGACGAGCAGGACGGCCTCGACATCCTCCGGCACAGCGCCGCACACGTGCTCGCGCAGGCCGTGCAGCAGATCAACCCGGACGCGAAGCTCGGCATCGGCCCGCCCGTCACCGACGGCTTCTACTACGACTTCGACGTCGCCGAGCCCTTCACCCCCGAGGACCTCAAGGCCATCGAGAAGGGCATGGACCGCATCGTCAAGCAGGCCCAGCGCTTCCGGCGCAAGGTCGTCACCGACGACGAGGCCCGCGAACTGATGACGGGGGAGCCCTTCAAGCAGGAGCTCATCGGCCTCAAGGGCGCCGCGGCCGAGGGCGACTCGGGCGAGAGCGTCGAGGTCGGCGCCGGCGAGCTCACGGTCTACGAGAACGTCGACCCGAAGTCGGGCGAGGTCGTGTGGCAGGACCTCTGCCGTGGCCCGCACGTCCCGCACACCCGGTGGATCGGCTACGCGGCGAAGCTCATGCGCGTCGCGGCGGCGTACTGGCGCGGCTCGGAGAAGAACCCGCAGCTGCAGCGCATCTACGGCACCGCCTGGCCGGACAAGGACCAGCTCAAGGCGTACCTCGTCCGACTCGAGGAGGCCGCGAAGCGCGACCACCGCAAGCTCGGCGCGGAGCTCGACCTGTTCTCGTTCCCGGACGAGATCGGCTCGGGCCTGGCGATCTTCCACCCGAAGGGCGGCATCATCCGCCGCGAGATGGAGGACTACTCGCGCCGCCGGCACGAGCAGGAGGGCTACTCCTTCGTCTACACGCCGCACATCACGAAGGGCGACCTGTTCGAGCAGTCCGGCCACCTCGGCTGGTACAAGGACGGCATGTTCCCGGCCATGCACATGGACGAGGCCCGCGACGAGGACGGCAACGTCACCCGACAGGGTGCGGACTACTACCTCAAGCCGATGAACTGCCCGATGCACATCCTGGCGTACCGCTCGCAGGCCCGCTCCTACCGCGACCTGCCGCTCCGGATGTTCGAGTTCGGCACGGTCTACCGCAACGAGAAGTCCGGCGTCATCCACGGCCTGACCCGCGTGCGCGGCATGACCCAGGACGACGCCCACATCTTCACCACGCAGGAGAAGATGAAGGAGGAGCTGACCACGACGCTCGAGTTCGTGCTCTCGCTCCTCCGCGACTACGGGCTGGACGACTTCTACCTCGAGCTCTCCACGAAGGACCCGGAGAAGTACGTCGGCGACGACGAGGTGTGGGAGATCGCCACGAACACCCTGCGCGAGGTCGCCGAGGAGTCCGGTCTCGAACTCGTCCCGGACCCCGCCGGTGCGGCGTTCTACGGTCCGAAGATCTCCGTCCAGGCCCGCGACGCGATCGGTCGCACGTGGCAGATGTCGACCGTGCAGCTCGACTTCAACCTGCCCGAGCGCTTCGAGCTCGAGTACACGGCCCCGGACGGCTCGCGGCAGCGTCCCGTGATGATCCACCGCGCCCTGTTCGGCTCGATCGAGCGCTTCTTCGGCGTCCTCACCGAGCACTACGCTGGTGCGTTCCCGGCGTGGCTGTCCCCGGTGCAGGTCGTCGCGATCCCGGTCGCCGCGGAGTACGGCGACTACCTCGACGAGGTCGTCGCGAAGCTCCGTGCGCACGGTGTCCGCGCCGAGGTCGACCACTCGGACGACCGGATGCAGAAGAAGATCCGCACGCACACCAAGGCGAAGGTCCCGTTCCAGCTCATCGCCGGCGGCGACGACCGCGACGCCGGAGCCGTCTCGTTCCGCTTCCGCGACGGTCGCCAGGACAACGGCGTGCCGGTCGACGAGGCGGTCGACCGCATCCTCACTGCGATCCGCGACCGCGCACAGGTCTGATGGACCGCACGGGAGGCTCGGAGTCCGTCCCCGGGGCCGGTCACGTCGTCGACGTGGCCGGCTCCGGGGCCCCGGCCGACTCCGGGAGGCCGGCCGGCTCCGCGATCCCGGCCGACCCCGGTCCGCCGGTCGTCGACACGGGCGGTGCCGCGGGCACCGGCAGCGCGGACGACCCGCTGGTGATCCGCGACGCGGCCACGGGTGCGGCGGTGCCGGACGCCTTCCAGCGCCTGTGGAACCCGCACCGCATGGCCTACATCGACGCCGGGCGGGAAGGTCGGGGCCGCGGGCACGAGGACGACTGCCCGTTCTGCGAGGCGCCGCGGAAGTCCGACGAGGACGCCCTGATCGTCGCCCGCGGTGAGCACGCCTACGTGCTGCTCAACCTGTTCCCGTACAACAACGGGCACCTGCTCGTCTGCCCCTACCGCCACGTCCCGCTGTACGACGAGGCGACCGCGGAGGAGATCCGGGAGATCGCCGAGCTGACCCAGACCGCGATGCGCGTACTGCGTGCGGTGTCGCACTGCGACGGCTTCAACATCGGCATGAACCAGGGCGAGATCGCGGGCGCCGGTGTGGCCGCGCACCTGCACCAGCACATCGTGCCGCGGTGGGCGTCGGACTCGAACTTCTTCCCGATCATCGCCCGGACGAAGTCGATGTCCCAGATGCTCGGTGACACCCGCCGGCTCGTCGCCGACGGCTGGCCCGCTGCGGACTAGACTGTCGGCATCATGAGCGACAGCACCAGCACCTCGGGCACCAACGGCACCTCGATCACCGGCTCCGACCGCGTCAAGCGCGGCCTGGCCGAGATGCTCAAGGGCGGCGTGATCATGGACGTCATCGACGCCGAGCAGGCCCGCATCGCGGAAGAAGCCGGCGCCACCGCCGTCATGGCCCTCGAGCGCGTCCCCGCCGACATCCGTGCACAGGGCGGCGTGGCCCGCATGTCCGACCCGTCGATGATCGAGGAGATCATCGCCGCCGTCTCGATCCCCGTCATGGCGAAGGCCCGCATCGGCCACTTCGTCGAGGCGCAGGTGCTGCAGGAGCTCGGCGTCGACTACATCGACGAGTCCGAGGTGCTGTCGCCCGCCGACTACGTCAACCACATCGACAAGTGGAAGTTCACGACGCCCTTCGTCTGCGGCGCCACGAACCTGGGCGAGGCACTCCGTCGCATCACCGAGGGTGCCGCGATGATCCGCTCCAAGGGCGAGGCCGGCACGGGTGACGTGTCCGAGGCCACGAAGCACATCCGCACCATCTCGAAGGAGATCGCTGCGCTCCGTCACCTCAAGGAGGACGAGCTCTACGTCGCCGCGAAGGAGCTCCAGGCCCCGTTCGACGTGGTGAAGGAGGTCGCGCAGACCGGCAAGCTCCCCGTCGTGCTCTTCACCGCCGGTGGTGTCGCCACCCCGGCCGACGCCGCGATGATGATGCAGCTCGGAGCGGACGGCGTCTTCGTCGGGTCCGGCATCTTCAAGTCGGGCGACCCGGCGAAGCGCGCCGCGGCGATCGTCAAGGCCGTGACCTTCCACGACGACCCGAAGGTCATCGCCGAGGTTTCCCGCGGTCTGGGCGAGGCCATGGTCGGCATCAATGTCGCCGACGTCCCCGCTCCGCACCGCCTCGCCGAGCGCGGCTGGTGAGCGCCCGACCCCGCATCGGGGTCCTCGCGCTGCAGGGTGACTTCCGCGAGCACATCGCCTCGCTGACGGAGCTCGGCGCCGACGTGGTGCCGCTCCGTCGGCCCGAGGAGATCGAGGCGCTCGACGGCGTCGTGATCCCCGGCGGTGAGTCGAGCGTCATGGACAAGCTGTCCCGGACGTTCGGCGTCGCCGAACCGCTGAGCGCAGCGATCCGCGGGGGACTCCCCGCCTACGGCACCTGTGCCGGGATGATCATGCTGTCCTCCCGGATCGCCGCGGGCATCCCGGGGCAGCAGACGCTCGCCGTGCTCGACACGACCGTGCGCCGCAACGCCTTCGGCAGCCAGAACGACTCCTTCGAGACCGACATCCCGATGCCGGCACTCGGCGAGGCCCCCGTGCACGCGGTGTTCATCCGCGCCCCCGTGGTCGAGGAGCACGGCGCCGGCGTCCAGGTGCTCGGTGCCCTCGCCGACGGGCAGGTCGTCGCCGTGCAGCAGGACACCGTGCTCGCGAGCGCGTTCCACCCCGAGGTCGCCGGCGAGGACCGCTTCCACCGCCGCTTCCTCGACATCGTCCGCAGCGCCTAGGTCCTCCCGACCCGCAAGACGCAACGTCGGCGGTCCCTCGCAGCGGCATCGCACTGCGCGGTGTCGCCGACGTTGCGTTTCGCGCAAGGGGGCGGGGCGGCGGTGATCCGCGCCTCCCGGCCGGTAGACTGGTCCGGATCTTCCGCTAGACGCAAGGAGCACCGTGTCCGGGCATTCCAAGTGGGCAACGACGAAGCACAAGAAGGCGCTCATCGACCAGCGCCGTGCGAAGTCGTTCGCCAAGCTCATCAAGAACATCGAGGTCGCCGCGAAGATGGGCGGTGCGGACCTGTCGGGCAACCCGACCCTGGTCGACGCCGTCCAGAAGGCCAAGAAGACCTCGGTCCCGAACGACAACATCGACCGCGCGATCAAGCGCGGCGCCGGCCTGACCGGTGAGTCGATCGAGTACACGACGATCATGTACGAGGGCTACGGCCCGAACGGTGTCGCGATGCTCGTCGAGTGCCTCACCGACAACAAGAACCGCGCTGCGGCCGAGGTCCGGACGGCGATGTCCCGGAACGGCGGCACCATGGCCGACCCGGGCAGCGTCGCCTACAACTTCTCGCGCAAGGGCGTCATCTCGGTCACGAAGACCGACGGTCTCGACGAGGACACCGTCATGACGGCCGTCCTCGACGCGGGTGTCGAGGACGTGGTCGACCAGGGCGGCGGCTTCGAGGTCATCACCGAGGCAAGCGACCTCGTCGCGGCGCGCACGGCGCTGCAGGACGCCGGCATCGACTACGACTCGGCCGATGCCGAGTTCGTCCCCGGGGTGAAGGTCCCGGTCGACGCCGACACCGCCCGCAAGGTCTTCAAGCTGATCGACGCGCTCGAGGACAGCGACGACGTGCAGAACGTCTACGCCAACTTCGACATCCCCGCGGACGTCCAGGCCGAGCTCGACGAGGACGAGGACTAGTCCGGTGCTCCGTGTGCTCGGGGTGGACCCCGGGCTCACCCGGTGCGGCGTCGGCGTCGTCGAGGTCGCACCGAACCGGCGCGCACGACTCGTCCACGTGACGGTCGTGCGCACGCCCGCGGACATGGCGTTGGAGCAGCGGCTCCTGCGCATCGCCGACGGCATCGCTGCCGAGATCGACGACCACCGCCCCGACGCGGTGGCGGTCGAGCGTGTCTTCGCACAGGCGAACGTCCGGACGGTCATGGGCACCGCGCAGGCGGCGGGGCTGGCGCTGCACGCCGCCGCCGCCCGTGGGCTGCCCGTCGGGCTGCACACGCCGTCGGAGGTCAAGGCGGCGGTCACCGGCTACGGGAACGCCGACAAGCGCCAGGTGCAGACGATGATCGCGCGGGTGCTGGGGCTCGACGAGGCCCCGAAGCCCGCCGACGCCGCGGACGCGCTCGCCCTGGCGGTCTGCCATGCCTGGAGGCTCGGATCACCCGACCGGGTCGGTCCCGGCCCGTCGACGCTCACCCCGGCACAGCGCGCCTGGCGGGACGCGCAGGCCGGGGTCGCGGACACGCCGCTCGCGCGTGCCGCTGCCGCGGCATCGCGTCCGGGTGCCGCCGCGCGGCGGGCCGGCGCCGTCGGTGGGCGGCCCTAGGCTCGTGGGCATGATCGCGAGCCTCCGGGGAACCTGCATCGACGTCTCCGGATCGGCCGTCGTGGTCGAGGTCGGGGGAGTGGGGTACGCCGTCACGGTCACCCCGGCGCACGCACTGACGATGCGCCACGGCTCCGAGGTGTTCCTGCGCACGGCGATGATCGTGCGCGAGGACGAGCACCTGCTCTTCGGCTTCGAGTCGACCGACGCGCTCCAGGTGTTCGACCTGCTCCGCAGCGTCTCCGGCGTCGGGCCGAAGTCGGCGCTCGGTGTCCTCGCCCACATGGACCCGGCACAGGTCGCGAACGCCGTCGCGAGCGAGGACGACTCGGCGTTCCGCAAGGTGTCCGGCATCGGCCCGAAGACCGCGAAGCTCATCACGGTCGCCCTCTCCGGCAAGCTCGTGGCCTTCGAGCAGGCGCCTGCGTCCGCGACGGCCGCGGGTGGCAGCGCGCACCCGGCCGCGCTCGACGTCGTGTCGGCGCTCGTCGGACTCGGCTGGCGCGAAGACGCGGCACAGTCCGCCGTCGACGCCGTCGTGGCGAGCGACCCGGGTGCCGCTGCGATGGGCACGCAGGCCCTGCTCCGCGCCGCGCTCGGCACCCTGCGTCCCGCGGGGGCCGGCCGGTGAGCGGGATCACCTCGGCGGGAGCCGAGTCGCAGGAGGAGCTCGCCTTCGAGGGCGCGCTCCGACCGAAGTCGCTCGACGAGTTCGTCGGGCAGCGCAAGGTCCGCGGCCAGCTCGACCTCCTGCTCAAGGCGGCGGCCATGCAGGAACGCACCCCCGACCACATCCTCATGGCCGGTCCGCCCGGGCTCGGCAAGACGACCCTCGCGATGATCGTCGCGCACGAGTCCGGTCGGCCGCTGCGGATGTCGAGCGGCCCCGCGATCCAGCACGCCGGCGACCTCGCCGCGGTGCTGTCCTCCCTCGTCCCCGGCGAAGTGCTCTTCATCGACGAGATCCACCGGATGGCGCGCTCGGCGGAGGAGATGCTCTACCTCGCGATGGAGGACTTCCGGATCGACGTGATGGTCGGCAAGGGTGCCGGCGCGACGAGCATCCCGCTCGACCTCGCGCCGTTCACCCTCGTCGGTGCGACCACGCGCGCCGGGCTGCTGCCGAACCCGCTCCGCGACCGCTTCGGCTTCACCGCGCACCTCGAGTTCTACGAGAAGGACGAACTCGAACAGGTGCTGATCCGCGCGGCGCACCTGCTCGACCTGCGCATCGACCGGTCCGCCCTGCGCGAGATCGCCGGTCGCTCCCGCGGCACCCCGCGCATCGCGAACCGCCTGCTGCGCCGGGTGCGCGACTACGCCCTCGTGCACGGCACCTCGGACGGGATGGCCGCCGTGCAGGGGGCGCTCGACCTGTACGACGTCGACGAGCTCGGGCTCGACCGGCTCGACCGCGCCGTCGTCGAGACGATGCTCACGCGGTTCGACGGTGGCCCCGTGGGCCTGAACACCCTCGCCGTCTCCGTGGGCGAGGAGTCCGAGACGATCGAGTCGGTGGTCGAGCCCTTCCTGGTCCGCGTCGGACTCGTGACCCGGACGCCCCGCGGGCGGATCGCGACCCCGCAGGCCTGGCGTCACTTCGGGATGTCCCCGGGCGACGGAGTCGGCGCGCAGCCCGGCCTGTTCGACGACTGATCAGGTATACGATATTCTGATCCCGGTCGCCCGAGTGTCGTGGTCGGCCCGCACGGACTCAGGCGGTTGCCCGATCGCGGACACGCCCGTGCCCTAGACTGCTACGGCCCGAAGCCGAGCAGCGACCGCTCCGGCTGGATCCGAGCAACCAGAGAAGGCACCGCCCCCATGGACCAATCACTCTTCCTCATCGTCATCATCGTGGCGTTCGCCGCGTTCATGTTCTACAGCAGCCGCAAGCGCAAGAAGCAGCAGGCGGAGCTCCAGACGAAGATGGTCCCGGGCTCCCGTGTCATGCTCTCGTTCGGCCTCTACGGCACGCTCGTGTCCGTCGACGACGACAAGGTCACGGCGGACGTCGAGGTCGCCCCCGGCACCATCGTGACGGTGCACCGCCAGACCCTGTCGCGCGTGGTCGACGAGGACGCGTCCGACGTCGAGACCACCGTCGTGCCCGAGGACGACGCTGCGGCGCCGAAGCCGATCGCCGACCTCAACGGCGAGCCCGTCTACGGCGAGCGTGTCGACGAGTCGGACCCGACGAAGCGCAAGACCGAAGACTGACGCCCTCGGCCGCCGGGTCCACCGACCCGGCGGCCACACCCCTGCCGCCGGCCGTGAGGTCGTCGGTCCTGAACAGAAAGACGAGACGACCGGTGGCACGATCGACACCCGTCAAGAAGGCGCTGCGCTCGCTCACCTGGTTGGTGATCATCATGGCTGCCCTGGCCGGCCTGAACACCGCCGCGTCGGTGCTCGCCGCCAACAGCAAGGACGACACCGACGAGTGGTTCGCCGGCGCGAGCTGGGTCCCCGAGTTGGCGCTCGACCTGCAGGGCGGCACGCAGCTGACCCTCGCGGCGCAGAACACCGAGGGCGGTTCCGTCACCTCGCAGCAGTTGAACCAGGCGGTCAACATCATCCGCCAGCGCATCAACGCGACCGGCGTCTCCGAGTCCCAGATCAACACGCAGGGCACGAACAACATCGTCGTGTCGATCCCCGGCAAGCCCGACAAGGCGACGATCGACCGGATCGAGGCGGCTGCGAAGCTGACCTTCCGACCGGTGCTCTACACCGAGGCGGCCACGAACACGGCGGTCGGCGGCAGCGATGGCGGGACCGCCTCGCCGACGCCGTACTCGCCGCCGGCATCGCTCGACGCGACCCCGAGCGCGAAGCCGACCAACGGCAGCGACCTGTCCCAGGTCACGCCGGCGCTGCAGGACCTGTACACGAACTACAACTGCGCGGCCCCGGACGACGTCACGACGGCGCCCGACGACGAGCCGCTCGTCACGTGCGACCAGGACGGCGCCGCGAAGTACATCCTCGGCCCCGTCGAGGTCTCCGGTTCGGGCATCAGCAACGCGACCTCGGGTCTCGCCACCGACTCCCAGGGCGCGACCACCGGGCAGTGGGCCGTCAACCTGACGTTCTCGGGCAAGAGCTCGGACGACTTCCGCGACGTCACGAGCCGCCTCGTCAAGCTCCCCGCGCCGCAGAACCAGTTCGCGATCGTGCTCGACGGCACCGTCATCACGGCGCCCGCCTCGAACGCGGCCATCACGAACGGCAAGGCGCAGATCACCGGCAACTTCACCGCCGAGTCGTCCAAGACCCTGGCCGACCAGCTGAAGTACGGCGCCCTGCCCATCAACTTCCAGGTGCAGTCGAACGAGAACATCTCGGCGACGCTCGGCACCGCGCAGCTCGTCGGCGGTCTCGTCGCCGGCCTGATCGGTCTGATCCTGGTCGTGATCTACTCGATCATCCAGTACCGGGCGCTCGCGTTCGTCACCGTGCTCTCGCTCGGCGTCGCGGCGGTGCTGACCTACCTCGTGATCGCGATCATGTCGTGGCGTGTCGACTACCGACTGTCACTCGCGGGCGTGGCCGGTCTCATCGTGGCCATCGGCATCACGGCGGACTCGTTCATCGTGTACTTCGAGCGCATCCGTGACGAGCTCCGCGACGGCCGTGGTCTCGAGAGCGCCGTCGAGTCGGGCTGGAAGCGCGCCCTCCGCACGATCCTGGCGTCGGACTCGATCAACTTCCTCGCCGCGGTCGTGCTCTACATCCTGGCCGTCAGCGACGTGAAGGGCTTCGCGTTCACGCTGCTCCTCACCACCCTGATCGACGTCGTCGTGGTCGTGCTCTTCACGCACCCGATGATGCAGCTCATCGCCCGGAGCCGGTTCTTCGGCGAGGGACACAAGTTCAGCGGACTCGACCCGTCCGCCCTCGGCGCCGTCTACCGAGGCCGGGCGCAGTTCCGCGCCCCGGTCGTGGACGGCAAGCGCCAGCGCAGCGCGGGCGAGGCCCAGCGCCGCCAGACGATCGCAGAGCGGAAGGCCCAGCAGGCCTCCGGCGACAACGGCTCCACGCCGGACGGGAAGGACGACTGATGGCCAGCTTCAGCCAGTTCGGCAGCGACCTCTACACCGGGAAGCGTTCGTACGACATCGTCGGGCGCCGCAAGACCTGGTACCTGATCGCCCTCATCGCGATCGTCGTCTCGTTGGCGGTGCCGTGGCTCCGCGGCGGGTACCACCTCGGCATCGAGTTCACCGGCGGGTCCGAGTTCACGATCTCGAACGCGAAGGACCTCGACCAGTCGGTCGCCACCCGAACGGTCGAGTCGATCGTCCCCGAGGGCGTGCCGCGCGTCTCCCAGGTCGGCCAGGACGGTATCCGCGTCCAGACCGAGCAGTTGACGGACCGCGAGACCAGCGAGGTGCAGGACGCCCTGGCCGAGGCCTACGGCGTGTCGGACGACCAGGTCGCCTCGACGTACATCGGCGCGACCTGGGGAGCCGACGTGCTCGCGCAGGCGATCCGCGGTCTCGTCATCTTCCTCGCGCTGGCGGCCGTGGTGATGGCCGTCTACTTCCGCACGTGGAAGATGTCCGTGTCCGCCATGGTCGCGCTGCTGCACGACCTGCTCATCACCGCCGGCGTCTACGGCATCGTCGGGCTCGAGGTCACCCCCGCTGCCGTCATCGGCTTCCTGACCATCCTCGGGTACTCCCTGTACGACACCGTCGTGGTGTTCGACAAGGTGCGCGAGAACACGTCGCAGGAGTCGCACCGCACCTTCGTGCAGTCGGTGAACCTCGCCGTGAACCAGACGCTCGTCCGGTCGATCAACACCTCGGTCGTGGCGCTGCTGCCGGTCGCCGCGATCCTCTTCATCGGGTCGTACGTGCTCGGCGCCGGCACCCTGCGGGACATCTCGCTGGCACTGTTCATCGGCATCATCGTCGGCACCTACTCGACGATCTTCATCGCGTCGCCGATGTACGCCCACCTCCGCGAGAACGAGCCCAAGGTCAAGGAGGCCGACGCGAAGAAGACGCGGGCGGCCGAGAAGCGCCAGCGCGAGGTCGACGCCGCGGCCGAGGTCGCCTGATGGCGGTCGAGGTGCACGACGTCGACGTGGCCGAAGCCCGACGCCGGCTCGACGGGGGCGCGCGGTTGTTCGACGTGCGCGAGCAGGGGGAGTGGGACGAGGTGCACGCCCCGGAGGCGACGCTCGTCCCGATGTCCGAGCTCGTGGCCCGCTGGCAGGAGATCGACGGGGGTGACCAGCCCGCCATCGTCGTCTGCCACTCCGGCGCCCGCTCCGCGCGGGTCGTCGCCGCCCTCGAGCAGTCCGGGGTGCCGGCGGTGAACCTGACCGGCGGCATGGTCGCCTGGGAGCAGGCGGGCGAGCCGGTCGTGCGCGCCGGATCGTTCGGCGACGCCCAGGGCGAACCGCGTCACGAGCACTGACCGGACGCGCGTAGGCTTGCCAGACCGTACCCGGACACCGGTCGCAGGAGGCGCATCATGACGGACACCCGTGAGTCCTCGTCGCAGGGTGCGTCCACGCCCGGCGCGAGCCGTCCCGGGTCCGCGCCGCGGCCCTCCAGTCCGCTGAACGCGACGACCACCGGCAACCTCGGTTCCCTGCGGTCGCTGCTGCCGCGCCTCTTCTCGCGGGCGCAGCCCGCAGGGGCGGTCGACACGCTCATCCGTACCGTCCGGTCGCACCACCCGAAGGCCGACGTCACGCTCATCGAGCGGGCGTACTCGGTGGCCGAACGCGCCCACGACGGCCAGAAGCGGAAGTCCGGCGAGCCGTACATCACCCACCCGGTCGCGGTCGCGCAGATCCTCGCCGACCTCGGGATCGGCACGATCACGATCGCCGCGGCGCTCCTGCACGACACGGTCGAGGACACCGACTACCAGCTCGACCAGCTGCGCGCGGACTTCGGCGACGAGATCGCGATGCTCGTCGACGGTGTCACCAAGCTCGACAAGGTCAAGTACGGCGACAGCGCGCAGGCCGAGACCGTCCGCAAGATGGTCATCGCGATGTCGAAGGACATCCGCGTCCTCGTCATCAAGCTCGCCGACCGCCTGCACAACGCGCGCACCTGGGGTTTCGTGGAGTCCGCGTCCGCGTCGCGCAAGGCCAAGGAGACGCTCGAGATCTACGCGCCCCTGGCGCACCGGCTCGGCATCCAGATGATCAAGCTGGAGCTCGAGGACCTGTCGTTCGCGGTCCTGCACCCGAAGCTGTACGTCGAGATCGACAGCCTGGTCAAGGAACGGCAGCCGAAGCGCGAGCAGTTCGTGCAGAACGTGATCGGCACGCTCAAGAAGGACCTGAAGGCCGCGAAGGTCCGCGGCGAGGTCATGGGCAGGCCGAAGCAGTACTACTCGATCTACCAGAAGATGATCGTGCGCGGGCGCGAGTTCGACGAGATCTACGACCTGGTCGGCATCCGCGTGCTCGTGCCGACCGTCCGCGACTGCTACGCGATGCTCGGCTCCGTGCACGCCCGGTGGACCCCGCTGCCCGGTCGCTTCAAGGACTACATCGCGACGCCGAAGTTCAACCTGTACCAGTCCCTGCACACGACGGTGCTCGGACCGCAGGGCCGTGCCGTGGAGATCCAGATCCGCACGCACGAGATGCACCAGCGTGCCGAGTTCGGTGTCGCGGCGCACTGGAAGTACAAGCAGCGTGCCCAGGGACGGGACGTCGACGCCTCCTCGACCACCGACGACCAGGACATGGCGTGGCTCGCCCACATCACCGACTGGCAGGCCGAGACGAGCGATCCGGGCGAGTTCCTCGATTCGCTCCGCTACGAGATCGGCGCCAAGGAGACGTACGTCTTCACCCCGCAGGGCAAGGTCATCGGCCTGCCCGCCGGTGCGACCCCGGTCGACTTCGCCTACGCGGTCCACACCGAGATCGGGCACCGCACGATGGGTGCCAAGGTGAACGGGCGCCTCGTCCCGCTCGAGAGCACGCTGTCGAGCGGTGACGTCGTCGAGATCTTCACCTCGAAGAACCCGGACTCCGGCCCGAGCCAGGACTGGCTGACGTTCGTCCGCAGCCCCCGTGCCCGCAACAAGATCAAGCAGTGGTTCACCAAGGAACGCCGCGAAGAGGCCATCGAGCAGGGCCGTGACGCGATCGCCCGGGCGATGCGCAAGCAGAACCTCCCGCTGCAGCGCATCATGAGCCAGGACTCCATCGCCGAGGTCGCCTCGTCGATGCGGTACGACGACGTCTCCGCGCTCTACGCGGCGGTGGGCGAGGGCCACGTGTCCACGCAGTCCGTCATCGAGAAGGTGCTCGGCAACGTGCAGACCGAGGCCGAGACGGACGAGCCCGAGCTCGCCTTCCCGCGACAGGTCACGAGCCGCCAGCTCCGGAACAGCGACAGCGGTGTGCTCGTCCGCGGCGCGCCCGACATCCTGGTGAAGCTCGCGAAGTGCTGCACGCCGGTGCCCGGCGACCAGATCGTGGGCTTCATCACCCGCGGTCAGGGCGTCTCCGTGCACCAGGCGTCGTGCACGAACGTGAAGTCACTGATGAACGAGCCGGACCGGATGATCGAGGTCGAGTGGGCCCCGTCGTCGAAGTCGGTGTTCCTCGTGCAGATCCAGATCGAGGCGCTCGACCGCTCCGGGCTGCTCAGCGACGTCACGCGCGTCCTGACCGACCACCACGTGAACATCCTGTCCGCGACGGTGTCGACGTCCTCGGACCGCCTGGCGCTCAGCCGGTTCGTGTTCGAGATGGGCGACACGACGCACCTCGACCGGGTGCTGAACGCCGTGCGGCGGATCGACGCGGTCTACGACGTGTACCGGGTCAGCGCGGGCTGACCCCGGCCGGCGCCTGATCGGGTGTCGCGGCGATCGCCTGGTCGAGACGCCGGGCCGCCTGCCGCACCATGGGGATCGTCCCGAGCGCTGCCAGGCGGCGCCGGACCTCGCCGACCCGCACCACCCCGATCGCCACGAGGCCGCGCAGGGCATCGTGCGCGGACGCGTCGAACGCGCCGGGCGCGCGGAGCAGGTCCACCGCGGTGCGCTCCGGCGAGGTCACCCGGATCGGGCCCACCAGCACGGTGTCCTCGGCGGGGAGCCGGACCTCGCGCAGCCGCACGTCGGGGTCGACACGGATGCGGACGGTCGGCGGGACACTCACCTCGACCGGCGAGGGCGGGCGCGACGTCGCACCCCAGATCCAGGCCGCGGACCGCCCGCTCGCCACCACACGGTCGTCGGGCACGCGCCACGCGTGCGCGGCGGCGCGCAGGGCGGGCGTCTGCGGTTCCGCGGGGGAGGCCCAGCACCACCCGACGGGGACGAGCTCGCCGGCGAGCACCGCAGCGCGGAGCTCCGTCTCCGGCCAGTCGTCGCTGGTCAGCAGGCGGGGTGTCGGCACCCGCTCATCCTGCCGGACGGACGATCACCGCGGTCGGGCCTGTGGAGAGGACGCCGGCCTCGGCCGAGCACGAGCACGAGCGCGCGCCCGTGCACGTGCGCCTGCGGGGCGTCAGCGCAGCACGTCTGCGCGGTGGACGAGCGCTGCCGCCCCGATGAGCGGCCCGTCCTGGGACAGCGCGGTCGGCACGATCCGGACCTTCGTCACGAAGCCGAACTCGACCCGCTCGGCCACCGCCTCGCGGGCGTACTCGAACAGGTCCGGCGTCACGTGCGAGAAGCCGCCGCCGATCGCGACGACCTCGAGGTCCACCAGGCTCGTCGCCGCCGCGACGGCCTGTCCGAGCGCCCGCCCGCTCCGCCGGACCGCCGCCACCGCGATCTCGTCGCCGGCCGCGTACGCGGCGGAGAGCTCCTCGCCGGTGCTCCCGGCGAAGCCCTGTCGCTGCGCCCAGGCGACGGTCTTCGGCCCGCTGGCGACCGCCTCGAGGCAGCCGGTACCGCCGCAGGCGCACGGGTCGTCGAAGCCGCCGCACTCGACGTGGCCGATGTGTCCGGCGTTGCCGGTGGGTCCGCTCACCGTGCGCCCGTGCAGGATGAGACCGCCGCCGACGCCCGTCGACACGATCATCCCCATGACGTGGTCCGAGCCCTGCGCCGCACCTACCCAGTGCTCGGCCAGGGTGATCGCGAGCCCGTCCATCCGGAGCGTCACCGGCACCCCCTCGGGGACCAGGGCCGCGACCCGGTCGCGGAGCGGCCACCCGCGCCACACCGGCATGTTCAGGGGCGAGACGAGGCCGTGCTCCTCGTCGACCGGACCGGCCGCGCCGACCCCCACGCCGACGAGCCGGGCGTCCGCCGGCAGCGTCGCGAGGGTCGCCGTCACGACCTGGTCGACCGCCGCCTGCAGCTCGTCCGCACTCCGCAACGGTCCGGTGGGCTGCCGGTGCCGGGTGCCGGGCAGGACGACGCCCTGGTCGGTGACGAGGGCCGCCTCGACCTTGGTGCCGCCGAGATCGACGGCCAGCGCGATCGCGGACGAGGGGGACAGGGGTGCGGTGCTGGACATGCGCGCTCCGATGCGGCGGTCTGGAGGCCCGGCTCACCGTGACGACGTGACCTCGCGTCGGTGCGAGCCGGCCCCGGCGGTGTGGTCGGGTCGGTCGTTGCTGGTCCGGACGTCCGGACGGACCGGGTGGGTCCGGAGGGACCGGGTCGGTCCGCTCGGGCCCGGGTGGGGCCGCTCGCGCGCGCGGGCGGCCGAGACGTCAGTAGGAGGAGGTGTCGTCGCCGAGTGCCGACGCGGTGCCGGTGGACGCCCGGTGTGCGACCTCGTCGAGGATGCGTGCCGAGGCGCTCGTGCCGATGCGGTCGGCACCCGCGCGGACCATCTCGAGCAGCGTGTCGAGGCCGCGGACGCCGCCGGATGCCTTGACACCCGTGTCGGGACCCACGGTGTCCCGCATCAGGTGGATGTGCTCGGCCGTCGCGCCGCCGCCGGCGAACCCGGTCGACGTCTTCACGAAGGCCGCGCCGGCGCGCTGGGCCGCTCGCGATGCGGCGACGATCTCGTCGTCGGTCAGGAACGCGGTCTCGAGGATGACCTTCACCACGGTGTCCCCGGCGGCGTCGACGACCGCACGGACGTCCTGCTCGACCCGGTCCCAGTCACCGGAGCGCGCTGCGCCGACGTTCTGCACCATGTCGAGCTCGAAGGCGCCGTCGGCCAGGGCCTGCAGCGACTCGGCGACCTTCGCGGCGGTGGTCGTGGTGCCGTGCGGGAACCCGATCACGGTGCCGACGCCCACCCCGGTGCCCTGCAGGCGCTCCACGGCGTGCGCGACGTCGCTCGGACGGACGCAGACGCTGAAGACCCGGTGCGCCGCGGCCTCGTCGAGCTGCGCATCGACGTCGGCGCGGGTGAGCTCGGGCTTCAGGATCGCGTGGTCGATGAGGGCGCGCACGGCGTCGGCGCCGAGCTCGTGCTGGTCGGCCCGGTCCTGGTGTGCGGGGATCGCTGCGTTGTCCACCCGGAAAGCCTACCCGGAGGCGACGCGCGTACCGTGCCCTCCATGCAGGTCCTCGTCACCGGTGCGACCGGGTACATCGGCGGACGACTCGTCCCCCGCCTCCTCGAGGCCGGGCACGACGTCCGTGTCTTCGTCCGCACGCCGCGGAAGCTCCAGGACGTGCCCTGGCACGACGACGTCGAGGTCGCCGAGGGCGACCTGCAGGACGCCGAGGCAGTCCGGTCCGCCGTCCAGGGCGTCGAGGCCGTCTACTACCTCGCGCACGCGATGGGTGCCGACGGCGACTTCGAGCAGGCCGAGCGGGACGCCGTCGAGACGATGGCGCGCGAGGCCCACGACGCCGGTGTGCGCCGCTTCGTCTACCTGGGCGGACTGCACCCCGACGGCGAGCTGTCGAAGCACCTCCGGAGCCGGAAGGAGGTCGGGGACGTGCTCCTGGCCTCCGGCGTGCCGACGATCGCCTACCAGGCCGGTGTCGTGATCGGCTCGGGGAGCACCTCGTTCGAGATGATCCGCCACGTGACGGACGTCCTGCCCTGGATGCCGGCACCCCGCTGGGTCCGCAACCGCATCCAGCCGATCGCCGTCCGTGACGTCCTGTACTACCTCGTCGAGGCGCTCGGCATCCCCGCCGACGTCAACCGGACGTTCGACATCGGTGGTCCCGACGTCCTCAAGTACGGGCAGATGCTGAACGGCTACGCGGTCGAGGCGAAGCTGCCGCAGCGGCGCTTCACCGTGCTGCCCGTGCTGACCCCGGGTCTCTCCGCACACTGGTTCAACATCGTGACGCCGATCCCGCGGAAGCTCGCGACACCGATCATCGAGTCGCTCCAGTTCGAGTGCGTGCAACGCGAGCACGACATCGACCGGTACGTCCCGCGTCCGGAGGGCGGACTCACCTCCTACCGCCGTGCCGTCCGGCTGGCCCTGACGAAGATGCGGAAGGGCGAGGTGCAGACGAGCTGGCGCAGCGCCACGCTCTCCTCGACCCCGGCGGACCCGCTGCCGAGCGATCCGGAGTGGGCCGGGCACACCGTCTACGTCGACGACCGGAAGCGGCACTCGAGCGCGAGCGCGGACGACGTCTGGGGCGTCGTGGAGTCGATCGGCGGCGAGAACGGCTGGTACTCCTTCCCCCTGGCGTGGGTGGCGCGCGGCTGGATGGACAAGGTCGCCGGCGGGGTCGGCCTGAACCGCGGTCGACGCGACCCCCACCGCCTGGAGCAGGGCGATGCACTCGACTGGTGGCGGGTGGAGCGGCTCGAACGCGGGCGCTACCTGCGGCTCCGCGCCGAGTTCAAGTCGCCGGGACGCGCCTGGCTCGAGATGCGGGTCACCCCGAGCGACGACGGCGGCAGCGACTACCACCAGCGGGCGATCTACTTCCCCCAGGGACTGCCCGGACGCCTGTACTGGTACGGCATCCTGCCCTTCCACGGCATCATCTTCCCCGGCATGGTCGAACGCATCACGGCGGCGGCCGAGCGCGAGTCGCAGCACACGGAGTCGACGGGGCGGAACTGGACCCAGCAGAATGGGCCGCAGGAACCGGTACACGAGGAGGCAGCATGACCACCGAACACCCCACCGTCCTGTTCCTGGGCGACAGCATCACCGAGCAGGGTTCCTGGGACCAGTGGCTCCCGGGTGAGCGCACGAGCAACCAGGGCGTCGGCGGCGACACCACCGACGGGGTGCTCGCGCGACTCGACGCCGTGATCGTCGAGCAGCCCGAGGTGATCGTGCTGCTCATCGGGACGAACGACTTCGGGAACCACCGGTCGAGCGTCGAGCACGTCGTCCGCGGCGTCGAGTCGATCCTGGTGACGCTCCGCCGCGAGCTCCCCGGCGTCCGTCTGCTGCTCGTGTCGATCCTGCCCCGCCAGGCCGACTGGTGCGCCAAGATCGAGGAGGCGAACCGGCACCTCCGTCAGTTCGTCGCCACCTGCCACGCCCAGTACCTCGACCTCTGGCCGGCCCTCGCGGAGGACGACCACCTCGCCGACCGCTACACCGAGGACGGCCTGCACCTCACCGCCGACGGCTACCGCGCGGTCGTCGACGAGCTCGTCCCGGCGCTCGAGCGCGTCCGCGGGCTGCCGCCGATGTCCCGTCCGATCCAGGCGATCGACCTCGAGGAGGCCGGCGCCTGATGGCACGGAAGGGTCGGCCCCCCGCAGGCTCGTCGCTGCAGGGGGTGCCGACGCACCGCCCCGACGAGCGCCCGGCGACCACCGCGGCGTCGGCCGACGGGATGCCGCCCTTCACGCGCCCGGCACTCGCGCCGTCGCTGCTCGCCGCGGTCGTCCTCATCGCCTTCGTCGCGGTCCTCGACTCCTCGGGCTTCGTCTTCGTCCGGTGGGGCGTGACGGTGCTCGCGCTGATCGTGCTCGTCTTCGCCGTCCGGGGCCGCTCCTGGTGGGCCGTCGCGCTCACGGCCGCGATCGCGGTGTGCTGGAACCCCGTCGTGATCGTGCCGATCCCCGGCCAGGTCTGGGCGGGCCTCCAGCTCGTCGCTGCCGCGGCCTTCATCCTGACCGGCATCGCCGTCAAGGTGCCGCGCGGGACGGACTCGGGGCGCGCCTCCCGACCGTGACCGCGCGGCGCTCGCGCGCGCCCGCCGGACGGTAGGATCGCAGGAGCCGGGCACAGGGCCCGGCTGACGCGATGCGAAGGGCATGGATGAGCCACGAGACCGAGCCGGCGACCGAGAGTCCTCTGCTGAACCCTCGACCGTCCTCCGGCGGTCTCGACCGACCTGACGTCGTCGTCCGCAAGGGACGCCTGACCCTGGTCAACGGGCACCTGACGCCCCAGCAGTCGATGATCGAGGACCTGTTGTTCCTCGACGACGCGCTCACCGCCGGCGACGTCGACCACCTGCTCATCCGCGGCAACGACCGACGTCCGGTCGTCGCGGTCGACGAGCGCGACCGGCAGCGTGCCGAGAGCGCGATCATGGCCGCCGCGGTCAACGAGCCGTTCTACGCGAAGCCGCCGGGACAGCCCGCCGTGCTCGTGCTCGACGACGGTCTCGGATCGGTGGACGAGCCGGTGCTCCGGCTCTTCCGACCCCGGCTCGAGCCGATGGGACGCCTCCGCTACGGCGCCGAGACGAGCGTGCAGCTCGAGTTCTGGCGCGTGACCGACACCGAGGTGCTCGCCCCCGTCGAGAACGCCCTGATGCGCCGCAGTCTCCCCGTCGAGGAGTTCGAGCTCGTCGACATCGAACGCTACGGCCGCACCTGGCGCACCGTCGAGCACATGTTCGACGACCACGTGTCGGACATCCGGTTCCCGATCGACATCGTCTTCTCGTGGGTCGACGGCAACGCGATCGAGTACCAGCGGGCACGTCAGGCCGCGCAGGCGAACGCCGTGCTGGGGGAGGGCGACGACGCTCCGGCGCGCTTCCGACAGATCGACGAGCTGAAGTACGCGCTGCGCTCCGTCCACACCTTCGCGCCGTGGATCCGCCAGATCTACATTGCCACGGACTCGCCGGCGCCCGCGTGGCTCGCCGACCACCCGAAGGTCCGGATCGTCCGGAGCGAGGAGTTCTTCGCAGACCCCTCGGTGCTCCCGACGCACAACTCGCAGGCCGTCGAGTCGCAGCTGCACCACATCCCGGGCATCAGCGAGCACTTCATCTACTCGAACGACGACATGTTCTTCGGACGGATGGTCGAGCCCTCGGTGTTCTTCAGCCCGGGGTCGGTGTCGAAGTTCATCCTCGCGACCACCCGCATCGGGCTCGGGACGAACAACCCGGCACGGAGCGGGTTCGAGAACTCCGCCCGCGTCAACCGGCGCCTGCTGCAGCAGCGCTTCGGCGCGGTGACCACACGGCACCTCGAGCACGCGCCCACACCGCTGCGCGCCTCGATCATGACCGAGATGGAGCACGAGTTCGCAGACGAGTTCCGCGCGACGATGGCATCGCGGTTCCGCGCGGCCGAGAACATCTCCGTGACGAACTCCCTGTACCACTACTACGCGCTGCTCACCGGTCGGGCGATCGTGCAGGAGAACGCTCCGGTGCGCTACGTCGACACGACGATGCAGTCCGGGCTGAAGGCGCTGGAGGACCTGCTCAAGAAGCGGAACGTCGACTTCTTCTGCCTGAACGACGGGAGCTTCCCGGAGGTCTCCGACGACGAGCGCACCCGGCGCGTGACGGACTTCCTCGAGAAGTACTTCCCGTTCCCGGCGCCGTGGGAGCAGGACGCGCAGTAGCCCCCAGCGGACCGTCCGGCCCGGTCTCCCTCGTGGCGGCGAGCGGGCCAGCCCTGGCGCCGCCGAGCGAGCGGGTCTTTCCTGTCGCGCTCAGCGCGCTGGCGCGACGAGTCGTGCCCGCCGGACGACCGGCGCGCGGCATGTCGTGCTCGCTCGGCGGGCAGGAGTGGCCTCAGCGACGGACGGGAGGCTCGGCGCGCGTCCCACAGGGACGTCACCCGCATCGCGGTGTGCGGCCTGCAGCGACGTCAGGCCGTCATCGGCGGACGGCCGTCAATGACGTACGGCCGTCGAGGACGGACAGCCGTCAGCGGCGGACGGGGGAGGTGGGCACCGTGTCGAGGGTGAAGACCGGGATGCTCGAGGTGACGGGCGCCGGCTCGACGGCCGGGGCGATGGTGATGCCGGCCGCAGCGAGACGCGCCTCCGTCTGCTCCGACGACACCGGTTCGCCGACCGTGGAGTAGTGGCCGATCGGCACCACCGAGTGCACGACGTTGTTCCCGTACACGTGGACGAGGTTGAACGACTGCGCGCCGTCCTGCCCCCGAGTGCCGCCCTGGTACTCGGTGAGGTCCTGCGTGTAGCAGGTGGCACTCGCGACGGACACGGGCACGCCCGCGAACACGGCGCTCGTCGAGTAGTGCAGGTGTCCGGCGATGATCGAGATGACGTCCGAGCCCTCGATCACCTCCGCGAGGGCCGCCTGGTCGCGCAGTTCGACGAGGACGGCGAGGTCCTGCACGCTCGGCACGGGCGGGTGGTGCATGGCGAGGATCGTGCCGTGCGGCGCCGCCTCGGACAGCACCTCGGCGAGCCAGTCGAGCTGCGCGGGGGAGACCTCGCCGTGGTGTGCCCCCGGCACGCTCGTGTCGAGGGTGATCACTCGGAGGCCGTTCACGTCGTAGACGAAGTCGACCGGACGATCCGTCGGCTGCAGCCCGAACAGCTCCTGGCGGAAGGCCCCGCGCTCGTCGTGGTTCCCCATGGCCCAGATGACCTGCGCGCCGATGCGACGGGCAGCCGGCTCGACGATGTCGCGGATGCGGACGTAGGCACCGGCTTCGCCCTTGTCGGCGACGTCGCCGGTGACGACGATGGCCTCCGGGTGGGTGCCCGAGGCCTCGATGTCGGCGACGATCGCCGAGAGCCGTGCTGCGGAGTCGACGTCACCGTAGAGCGCGCCGTCACCCGCCACGAGGTGGGTGTCGCTGAGGTGGAGGAGGAAGTGGTTCGGCCTGGGGTGTTCGGCCGTCCGGCTGTCCATCGGTCTCTCGTTCCGTTGGCGGATGCGTGGTGCAACACGTTGCCACACCGTCGATGACGAGTCCAGCACGCCACTCTGAATGCACGGTGAACCGGGAGTGGCGAGTCTGCTTCGGAACAGGCGAACGAACGAGCCCCTCGACCACACCGTGGTCGGGGGGCTCGTTCGTTCTTGCCGAGGAACCTAGTGGTTGGCTGCGCCCAGCGCGGGGGCCTGGGCCTGGTGGTCGCCCTCCAGCTCCGGGCCGTGGTGCGCGGCGTGCGCTGCCTCGAGCTCGGCCTTCGTGACCGGCGCGATGCGGTCCTCGAAGAAGAAGCGGGACAGGTTCGCACGGACCTTCTGCACCCCGGTGATCCGACCCTTGGCGTCCGGACGGACCATGAGCGGCTTGTACTCGTTGAACTGGAGGAGCTTCCAGCGCTCGTACTCGTCGAGCTGCTCGTGCACCTCGATGTACTCGCCGTGCGGGAGCCGGACGATGCGACCCGACTCGTAGCCGTGCAGGACGATCTCGCGGTCCTTCTTCTGCAGCGCCAGGCAGACCCGCTTCGTGATCCAGAAGGCGACGAACGGACCGAGGACCGTCGTGGCCTGGATGACGTGGATCACGTGCTCGATCGACACCATGAAGTGCGTCGCGATGATGTCCGACGAGGCAGCGGCCCAGAGCGACGCGTAGAGCGTGATGCCCGCGGCACCGAAGGCGGTGCGGGTCGGAGCGTTGCGCGGACGGTCGGCCAGGTGGTGCTCACGCTTGTCGCCCGTGACCCACGCCTCGAGGAACGGGTAGGCGAACATCGCGATGATGAGCGCCATGAGGACGGCGATCGGGACGAGGATGTTGAACGACACCGTGTAGCCGAACCACACGACCTCCCAGTGCGGCGGCACCAGACGGAGCGCACCGTCAGCGAAGCCGATGTACCAGTCGGGCTGGGTACCGGCGGACACAGGGGAGGGGTCGTACGGGCCGTAGTTCCAGATCGGGTTGATCGTGAACAGCGACGCGATGAGGGCGAGGATGCCCGCGACGATGAAGAAGAAGCCACCGGCCTTCGCGGCGAACGCCGGGAGGATCGGGACGCCGACGACGTTCTCGTTGGTCTTGCCGGGGCCCGCGAACTGCGTGTGCTTGTTGATGACGACGAGCACGAGGTGGACACCGAGCACCGCGACGAGGATCGCCGGGAGCAGCAGGATGTGCAGCGTGTAGAGGCGGCCGACGATGTCGGTGCCCGGGAACTCGCCACCGAACAGCAGGTAGGCGATCCACACGCCGATCACCGGGACGCCCTCGATCATGCCGACGATGATGCGCAGGCCGTTGCCGGAGAGCAGGTCGTCGGGGAGCGAGTAGCCGGTGAAGCCCTCGGCCATGGCCAGGACCCAGAGCACGAAGCCGAAGACCCAGTTGAGCTCACGCGGCTTGCGGAAGGCACCGGTGAAGAACACGCGGGCCATGTGCAGCATCACCGAGGCGACGAACAGCAGGGCGGCCCAGTGGTGGATCTGTCGGACGAACAGACCACCGCGGATGTCGAACGAGATGTTCAGGGTGGACTGCAGCGCGGTCGACATCTCGACGCCCTTGAGCGGGACGTACGAGCCGTTGTAGACGACCTCGGTCATCGACGCCTGGAAGAAGAACGTCAGGAAGGTCCCCGACAGCAGGACGACGACGAAGCTGTACAGCGCGACCTCGCCGAGCATGAAGCTCCAGTGGTCGGGGAAGATCTTGCGCCCGACCTCCTTCACCAGGCCCGAGATGCTCGTGCGCTCGTCGATGTAGTTGGCGGTGGCCCCGATGAGTCGGGACCCGCGCGTCGGCTCGGGCCGTGTGGCCGTGGCCGGCGCGCTCGTGGTGGTGGTGCTGGTCATCAGCGTTCACGCTCCCAGAAGGACGGTCCGACCGGCTCGTGGAAGTCGCTCTGTGCGACCAGGTAGCCGTCGTCGTCGATCGCGATCGGAAGTTGGGGGAGGGGACGTGCAGCCGGGCCGAAGATGACCTCGCAGTTGTTCGAGACGTCGAACGTCGACTGGTGGCACGGGCACAGCAGGTGGTGCGTCTGCTGCTCGTAGAGCGCGACCGGGCACCCGACGTGGGTGCAGATCTTGGAGTAGGCGACGATGCCGTCGTAGCCCCAGTCCTCGTGCCCCGCGGAGGGGTTGAGGTCCTTCGGGTCGAGACGCATGAGGAGGACGGAGGCCTTGGCCTTCTCCTCGAGCATGTGCTCGGAGTCGAGCATGCCGTCCGGGATGACGTGGAAGACCGAACCGATGGTGACGTCCGACGCCTTGATCGGCAGACCCGTCGGGTCCTTCGTCAGGCGCATGCCGGACTTCCAGAAGGTGTGGCGCAGGAGCTCGTTCGGGTCCTCCGCCGGGGCGAAGTCACGGACGAGGACGACACCGGGCAGCGGGAAGGCCACCAGGGCACCGATCATCGAGTTGCGGATCAGCTTGCGACGGCTGAACCCGGACTCCTTGTCGGCGAGCTGGAACGCCTCGACCGCCTTGGCACGGGTCGCGTCGGTGCCACGGGTGCTGTGACGCAGTTCCGTGATCTCGCGGTCCACGACGAGCGACTTCGACCAGTAGACGGCGCCGAGGCCCAGCGCGAGCAGGGCCAGGGCGATCGCCAGACCGAGCCAGAGGTTGCCGGCACGGACCGTGCCGAAGTCCTCGGGGTCGATCGGGAAGGCGATGTACGCGGCGATCGCGAGGACGCTGCCCACGATGGACAGGTAGAAGAACGTGGCGACCTGACGCTCGGCCAGACGCTGCTTCTTCGGGTCGACATCGGTGCGGCGCGCGCGGTGCGGCGGCTCACCCGGGTTCTCGAACGGGTCCGCGGGGACGACCGCGATCCCGGCCGACGTGCTGGTCGCGCCGTGCTTCTCGACAGCCGAGGACGAGTTCACTGCCTCGTCGTCGTGCTCTGCCATGGTGTTCCCTTCAGTGTCGTTCGACACGGACGATCAGTTGGACTTCGCGGTCAGCCAGACGGTCATCGCGACGACCGCGCCGAGTCCGAAGATCCAGATGAACAGACCCTCTGCCACCGGGCCGAGGGAGCCGAGGGCGAACCCGCCCGGCGACTTGTTGTCCTGCACGTACTTGAGGTACGTGATGATGTCGGCCTTCTGCTCCGGCGTCAGGTTGAGGTCGTTGAAGACCGGCATGTTCTGCGGGCCCGTGACCATGGCCTCGTAGATGTGCTTGCCGGAGACCGACTGCAGGTTCGGGGCGTACTTGCCCTCGGTCAGCGCACCACCGGCACCGGCCACGTTGTGGCACATCGCGCAGTTGATGCGGAAGAGCTCGGCACCCTCGGCAGCGTCGCCGCCACCGTTCGTGAGCTCGGAGGAGGGGATCGACGGGCCGGGGCCGAGCGACGCGACGTAGGCGCCCATGGCGTCGATCTGCTCGTCCGTGAACTGGGCGGGCTTCTCCTCGGCCTGGGGGCCCTGCGCGGCCATCGGCATGCGACCGGTCCCGACCTGGAAGTCGACCGACGCGGCGCCGACACCGATGAGGGACGGACCCTCGCCGGTGCCCTGCGCGTCGAGACCGTGGCAGGTGGCGCAGTTCGAGGCGAAGAGCTTCTCGCCCTCGTTGACCTTGGACTGGCTGGACACCGCGGAGGTGGTGCTGTCGTCGGCGTTGGCCGTCGAGCTGAACAGCGCGTACGCACCGCCGGTGGTCATGAGACCGACGACGATGAGCGAGACGGTCGCCATCGGGGAACGGCGGCCCTTCTTGGACTTGCTTCTGGTGAACATGCGGTGGGGGGTGTCCAGTTCCTACTTGAGAAGGTAGATGACAGCGAAGAGGCCGATCCAGACCACGTCGACGAAGTGCCAGTAGTACGACACGACGATCGCGGTGGTCGCCTCCTTGTGCCCGAAGTTCTTGGCGGCGAAGCCGCGGCCGAGGGTCAGGAGGAAGGCGATGAGACCACCCGTGACGTGCAGGCCGTGGAAGCCGGTGGTCATGTAGAACGCGGAGCCGTAGGCGCTCGACGAGAGCGTCACGCCCTCGTGCCAGAGGTTCGCGTACTCGAAGATCTGGCCGCAGACGAAGATCGCGCCCATGCAGTACGTGACGAAGAACCACTCCGTCATGCCCCAGTCCTTCGGGTTCCAGCTCGTGCGGTGCACCTGGAAGCGCTCCGCGGCGAACACCGCGAACTGGCAGGCGAAGCTGGACAGCACCAGGATGATCGTGTTCACCGAGGCGAACGGCACCTCGAGCTTGGCGGTCTCGGTCGCCCAGAGCTCGGGCGAGGTGCTGCGCAGGGTGAAGTAGATCGCGAACAGGCCGGCGAAGAACATGACCTCGCTGCCCAGCCACACGATCGTCCCCACGGCAACGGCGTTCGGCCTGTTCAGGACCGGACCGCTGGCGGATCTGGAGAGAGGGGTGCTAGTCACGTCCTCCATTATGGCCGAAACCACTGACAGTGTTTTCGCAGGACACTGGCGGGTCGTTCGAACTCAGTACGATCGAGCCATGTCCCACGCACTCTCCTGGCCTGCAGTGATCAGCGCGCTCATGGCGCACGAGGACCTCTCGATCAGGCAGTCCACGTGGGCCATGGAGGAGATCGTCCAGGGACGTGCGACCGCCGCACAGATCGCGGCCTTCGCGGTCGCGCTCCGCGCCAAGGGGGAGACCGTCGACGAGGTCGTGGGCTTCCGCGACGCCATCCTCGACGCCGCCGTCCCGCTGGACGTCGACCCGATGGCGCTCGACATCGTGGGCACCGGCGGCGACGTCGTCGGCACCGTCAACGTCTCGACGATGGCCGCGATCGTCATCGCGGCCGCGGGCGTGCCGGTCGTCAAGCACGGCAACCGCGCGAGCTCGTCGAAGTCCGGCTCGAGCGACGTGCTCGCCGCGCTCGGACTCGACCTCACGATGGACGCCGCGCGTGTCGCGGACACCTTCCGGCGTGTCGGTCTGACGTTCGCGTTCGCGAGCGCGTTCCACCCCGGCTTCGCGCACGCGGCACCGGTCCGGCGCGAGATCGGGGTGCCGACGGTCTTCAACTTCCTCGGCCCGCTGGTGAACCCGGCACGGTGCGAGGCGAACGCCGTGGGCGTCGCACAGCTCGAGCTCGTCCCGATCATCACGGGTGTCTTCCAGACCCGCGGCGCGACGGCGCTCGTGTTCCGCGGCGACGACGGCCTCGACGAGCTGACCACGACGGGCCACTCCCACATCTGGGAGGTCACGGGCGGCCGCGTCACCGAGCACGACCTCGACCCGCGCGACCTCGGGATCGCCCGCGCGCGCACCGAGGACCTGCTCGGCGGCGACCCGGAGCACAACGCCGCCGTCGTGCACCGCGTGCTGGCGGGGGAGACCGGTCCGGTCCGCGACATCGTGCTGCTCAACGCCGCCGCCGGCCTGGTGTCCTTCCGCCTCGCCGAGGACCCCGAGCAGGCGGACCGACCGATCCTGCAGCGCTTCCGCGAGCAGCTCGCCGTCGCAGCCGAGGCCGTCGACTCCGGCGCCGCCGCGCGGAAGCTCGCCGACTGGGTCGGCGCCGCGCCGGCGGCCTGAGCAGCCCCGCGCGGGACGCCGGCGTCGGCGCGAGCCGCACCGGAGACGACGAGACGCCCCCGGATCCGGGGGCGTCTCGTCGTGCGGGCGGCGTCCCGTGGCGAGCAGACGGACACGAGGGTCCCGCTCCGGACGCACCACCGCAACGGCCTGGAGGCGCGGTGCCGGCCCGTCGGACCGGCACCGCGCCTCCGTGCGGTCACCTCGTCAGCGCGTCAGCGCACGTCCTCGTCGACCCAGTCGAAGGTCTTCGTGACGGCCTTCTTCCACAGGCGGAGCTGGCGGTCGCGCTCGGCGTCGTCGAGCTGCGGCTCCCAGCGCCGGTCCTCCTGCCAGTTGGCGCGGAGCTCGTCGAGGTTCGCCCAGAACCCGACGGCCAGACCGGCGGCGTACGCGGCTCCGAGGGCGGTGGTCTCCGCGACGACCGGACGCACGACCGGCACGTTGAGGATGTCCGCCTGGAACTGCATGAGCGCGTCGTTGGCCGTCATGCCACCGTCGACCTTGAGCTCGGTCAGGTCCACGCCGGAGTCCGCGTTCACGGCGTCGAGGACCTCGCGGGTCTGCAGCGCCGTCGCCTCGAGGGCGGCACGGGCGATGTGCCCCTTGTTGACGTAGCGGGTCAGGCCGACCAGGGCACCGCGGGCATCCGGTCGCCAGTACGGCGCGAACAGGCCCGAGAACGCCGGGACGAAGTACACGCCACCGTTGTCCTCGACGGTCTTGGCGAGGGCCTCGACCTCCGGGGCGCTGCCGATGATGCCGAGGTTGTCGCGGAGCCACTGGATGAGCGAGCCCGTGACGGCGATCGAACCCTCGAGGGCGTAGTGCGTCTCCTGGTCGCCGAGCTTGTAGCCGACCGTGGTGAGCAGCCCGTTCTCCGACCGGACGATCTCCGTGCCCGTGTTGAAGATGAGGAAGTTGCCGGTGCCGTAGGTGTTCTTCGACTCGCCCTGGTCGAACGCGGCCTGACCGAAGGTCGCGGCCTGCTGGTCGCCGAGGATGCCGGCGATCGGGACCTCGCGGAGCAGGCTGGAGGACTCGACGTGGCCGTAGACCTCGGAGGAGCTGACGATCTCCGGGAGCATCGACTTCGGCACCCCGAAGTCGGCCAGGATGTCGTCGCGCCACTGGAGCGTCTCGAGGTCCATGAACAGCGTGCGGGACGCGTTCGTGACGTCGGTCTTGTGGACGCCGCCGTCGGTGCCACCCGTCAGGTTCCAGAGGACCCAGGTGTCGGTGGTGCCGAAGAGCAGGTCACCCGCCTCGGCCTTCTCGCGCGCACCCTCGACGTTGTCGAGGATCCAGGCGATCTTGGTGCCGGCGAAGTACGTGGCGAGGGGCAGGCCGACGATCGCCTTGTAGCGGTCGGTGTCACCGTCGGCGAGCTCGTCGACGATCGACTGCGTGCGGGTGTCCTGCCAGACGATGGCGTTGTAGACGGCCTTGCCGGTGTTCTTGTCCCAGACCACGGCGGTCTCGCGCTGGTTGGTGATGCCGACCGCCGCGACGTCGTGGCGGGTGATGTCGGCGCGGGACAGGGCCTGGCCGATGACCTCACGGGTGTTGTCCCAGATCTCCGCCGGGTCGTGCTCGACCCAACCGGCACGCGGGAATATCTGCTCGTGCTCCTTCTGGCCGACCGACTTGATCGAGCCGGAGTGGTCGAAGACGATGGCGCGCGTCGAGGTCGTGCCCTGGTCGATGGCGACGATGTAGTCGGCCATGGGTTCTCCTTGGGTTGCGTTCGGTGTGGTGGACGGGTGGTCGTCAGGAGACGACGGGGAGCAGGAAGGTCGAGGCACCGGCGGCGAGGGCACCACCGACGAGCGGGCCGACGACCGGGACCCAGGCGTAGGACCAGTCGCTGGAACCCTTGCCCTTGATCGGGAGGATCGCGTGGGCGATGCGCGGGCCGAGGTCACGCGCCGGGTTGATGGCGTAGCCGGTGGGGCCACCGAGCGAGACACCGATCGCGATCACGAGGAAGGCGACGGGGACGGCACCGAGCTCGGCCGGGGTCTTGCCGTTGGTGAAGGCGAGCACGACGAACACGAGCACGAAGGTGCCGATGACCTCGGTGACGACGTTCCAGCCGTAGCTGCGGATGGCCGGGCCGGTCGAGAAGACACCGAGCTTGGCGGCCGCGTCGGGCTCCTCGTCGAAGTGCTGCTTGTACGCCAGCCAGACGATGACGGCACCGATGATCGCGCCGATGAGCTGGGCGATCCAGTAGAGGAACATCTCGCCGACGGTGATGTTGCCGAGCAGCGCCTGCGCGAGGCTGACCGCGGGGTTGAGCTGGCCGCCGGAGCTGTAGGACACGGTGACGCCGGCGAAGACCGCGAAGCCCCAGCCGATCGTGACCATGAGGAAGCCGGCGCCGAAGCCCTTGGACTTCGTGAGGGACACGGCGGCGACGACACCGCCACCGAGGATGATGAGCAACGCCGTGCCGACGAGCTCTGACATGAAATTGACGCCGATGCCGTCCATCGGTGACCTCCAGTGCGAGTGGTGGGGGTCCGGTGGCTGCTGCGTCCGGCACTCCCCGTCGAGTGATTGGGGCCGAGCATAGTGAGGCGGATCGTCGCGACGCGATCACGCAACGAGTCGAGTCCGCGAAACTGCACGAACGTGCACGAGCGGTGTGCGGTCCGGCATCCCGCACCGGGGCCGCGGGAGCATGGTCCTGCACGAACGTGCACCGGAGACGAACGGGCGGTCGCTGTAGGGTGAACGCACTCCGGTCGACGACGGCGGTGTGGATCCGCCCGCGGTCGACCCCCGTCCTCGTGGAGGTCCGTCATGAAGAAGCTCATCAACGATCCGCACGACGTCGTGACCGAGACCGTCCGTGGGTTCGCCCGGGCGCACGAGGGGCACGTCGTCCTGGTCGAGGACCCGATCCACCTGCACCGCGCCGACGCCCCCGTCCGCGGCAAGGTCGGCATCGTGAGCGGCGGCGGCAGCGGGCACGAGCCGCTCCACGCCGGGTTCATCGGCCACGGCATGCTCGACGCAGCCGTGCCGGGGCCGGTCTTCACCAGTCCGACCCCGGACCCCATCGTCGCCGCGACGAAGGCGGTGGACGGGGGAGCGGGCGTGCTCCACATCGTGAAGAACTACACCGGCGACGTCCTCAACTTCGAGACCGCGGCGGAGCTGGCCGAGCTGGAGGACATCCGCGTCGAGTCCGTCGTCGTCGACGACGACGTCGCCGTGCAGGACTCGCTCTACACGGCAGGACGCCGCGGCGTGGCCGGCACCGTCGTGGTCGAGAAGTGCGCCGGCGCCGCAGCCGAGCGCGGCGACGACCTCGACGCCGTCGCGGCGGTCGCCCGCCGCGTCAACGAGGTCACTCGGTCGATGGGCCTGGCCCTGGGCTCCGGCACCGTCCCGCACGCGGGGGAGCCGTCCTTCACGCTCGCGGACGACGAGGTCGAGCTCGGGATCGGCATCCACGGCGAGCCCGGCCGCGAGCGCATCCCGATGGCTCCGGCCGACCAGCTCGTCGACCGCGTGCTCGAACCGGTGCTCGCCGACCTCGACGCGCCTGCGGGCTCGCAGCTGCTGCTCCTCGTGAACGGGATGGGCGGGACCCCGCTGTCCGAGCTCTACATCGTCTACCGGCGCGCCGCCGAGGTCCTCACGGACCGTGGCCACCACGTCGCGCGTAGCGTGGTCGGCGACTACGTCACGTCCCTCGAGATGCCGGGCTTCTCGATCACCGTCACGGTGCTCGACGAGGAGCTCACGGCACTCTGGGACGCCCCGGTGGAGACCCCGGCGCTGCGCTGGGGTCGCTGACCACCGTCCACCATCCAGGAAGGAACACGAATTGGCGCTCGACACCGCATGGGCCATCGACTGGGTGCGCCGCACCGCCGCGACGATCGACGACCACCGCGCCGAGCTCGTCACGCTCGACCGTGAGATCGGCGACGGTGACCACGGCGAGAACCTCGACCGCGGGTTCCGCGCCGTGCTCGAGACCGTCGACGGCGGCTGCTTCGACACCCCCGGCGCGGTCTTCAAGGCCGTCGCGACGAAGCTCATCTCGACGGTGGGCGGTGCCGCCGGTCCGCTCTTCGGGACCGCCTACCTGAAGGCCGCCCAGGCGGCCGGCGACGCGACCGAGCTCGACGCCGACACGCTCGTGGCCGTGCTCACCGCCGCACGCGACGGTGTCGTCTCCCGTGGCAAGGCCGAGGTCGGCGACAAGACGATGGTCGACGCGTGGTCCGCGGCCGTCGACGCCGCGACCGCCGCTGCGGCGGCCGGCGACGGGCCGGAGCGCGTGCTCGAGGCCGCCGCCGACGCCGCCGTGACCGGCGCCGAGTCGACCGACCCCCTCGTCGCCCGCAAGGGCCGCGCCAGCTACCTCGGGGAGCGGGCGATCGGACACCGCGACCCCGGTGCGCAGTCGACGGCGTACATCCTGCGCGCAGCGGTGGACGCCGCGTGACCGTCGGGATCCTGGTCGTCTCGCACAGCGCGGCGATCGCGACCGGCACCGTCGAGCTCGCCCGCCAGATGGCCGCGGACGTCCCGATGGTGGCCGCCGGCGGCACGGACGACGGCGGCATCGGGACGTCCTTCGAGGCGATCGCCGACGGCATCCAGGAGCTCGCGCCGGCGGACGCCGTCGTCGTGCTCTGCGACCTCGGCTCCGCCTACCTGACCACCGACACCGCACTGGACTTCCTCGACGAGGCCGACCGCGACCGGGTGCACGTCTCGCAGGCCCCGCTGGTCGAGGGCACGGTGGCCGCGGCGGTCGCCGCGCAGACCGGCGGCGACGTCGACGCCGTCCTGGCCGCTGCGTCATCGGCCGCACGGTCCGCGGACGACGACGAGAGCGCCTCCGACCCGACGGGGGACCGGCCGGGAGGCACGACACCCGTCGACGACGCGGATCCGAGCGACGGGGCGGTCACCGAGACCGTCGAGCTGGTCAACGAGAGCGGGCTCCACGCCCGTCCGGCGGCCGAGTTCGTGAAGACCGCGGCGAAGCACGAGTCCCGTGTCCGCGTGAACGGCGTCGACGCGAAGAGCCTCCTCGCGATCATGGCGCTCGCGCTGCCGCAGGGTGCGAGCGTGACGATCGAAGCGGTCGGACCCGACGCGCAGGAGGCCGTGGACACGCTCGTCGCGCTCGTCCGCTCCGGCTTCGGCGAGTGACGAGCGCCGCCGCGCGCGCCGAGGGGGCGGGCGCGGCGGAGGTGCTCAGCGTCCGGGTGTCACGAACTCCTGCAGCCCGGTGACCCGGAGCAGGTCCAGCTTCGCGGCGTCCTCGCTGCCGGGCACCGCCGTGTAGACCACGATCCGCAGGTCGCTGCCCGGCACGCTGAGCACGTCGCAGTCGATCTCCACCGGGCCGACCGGGGTGTGCACGACCTTGCGACCGGTCCGGTGCTCGGCGATGCGCCCACCGTGCCAGCGCCGCTCGAACTCCGGGGACGCACGGCGCAGCCGTGCCACCAGCTCCGCGAGACGCCGATCCGCCGGGTACCGGCCCAGGGCGGAGCGGAGGTCGGCGACCAGGTCGCTCGAGAAGTCCTCCTGGTGGGGGTCGTCCCACTCGACGCCGTCGTGCCCCTGCGTGAAGTGCCGCCACACGAGGTTCGCCTCGAGGCCCGTCCAGCGCCCGGGGTCGCCGGAGACCGTGGCCCAGAGGTCGTTCCACAGCACGATGTCGTGCGCCGCCGTGAACACGGCCAGCGGGACGTCCCCGAGCCGGTCGAGCATGCGGTGCACGCCGGGCGGGACGTGGCGGGGGACCTCGCCCCGCGAGGGCACCGCGGCGCCCGCGACCCGGAACAGGTGGTCGCGTTCGGCCTCCGTGAGCCGGAGCGCGGTCGCGAGTGCGCCGAGCAGCTGCGGTGAGGGGTTCGTCGCCCTGCCCTGCTCCAGGCGCACCACGTAGTCGACGCTGACCCCGGCCAGGGTCGCGAGCTCCTCGCGCCGGAGCCCGGCGGTGCGCCGACCCGGCCCCGCCGGCAGTCCGACCTCGGCCGGACGCACCCGGTCACGCCAGGCGCGCAACACCTCCGCGAACTCGCTCATGCGACCATCATCACCCGGTTCGGGCAGGCGGTCCTGGTACTGCCGGTCCCACCGTCGACCGGTGCCTGGGAACCCGACGGCGACGCGGGCATCGTGGACGGCATGACCACCACACTCATCACCGGGGCCAACCGTTCGCTCGGCCTCGAGACCGCACGCCGACTCGTCGAGGCCGGGCACACCGTGTACGCCGGCATGCGTGACCCCGCCTCCGGGGACGAGGCGCGCGCCCTCGGCGCGCACGTCGTGGCGCTCGACGTCACCGAGCAGGCGAGCGTCGACGCCGCGCTCGCGTCGCTGCCGCAACTCGACGTGCTCGTGAACAACGCGGGGGTGCTCGGGACTGCGTTCGGCGTCGACGACCTCGACGCGGACGCGATGGCCGACGTGCTCGACACGAACGTCGTCGGGGTCGTCCGGGTGACGCAGGCGGCCCTGCCGCTGCTGCGTCGCTCGTCGAACCCGGTGATCGTCAACGTCGCGTCCGGTGTCGGCTTCGCGCGCTGGCTCACCACGCCCGGTCGTGACGAGCACCCGGTCCCCGCGGTGCCGTACGCGGCGTCGAAGGCGGCGCTCATCGCCGCGACCGTGCAGTACGCGAAGAACCTGCCCGGGTTCCGCGTCAACGCGACCGACCCCGGCTACACCGCGACCGCGTTCAACGGCTTCGGCGGGCACCAGACCGTCACGGAGGGCACGGACGCGACGGTGGCGCTCGCGCAGGTCGGCCCGGACGGACCGACGGGGGAGTTCCACGACCGGACCGGCCGCATCGAGTACTGACCGGACGTCGGACGGGTCGGCGCAGCGCGTCCTCACCCGTTCCGGAGGTCGGGACGTCCGGGACGCGGTCGCTTTCGCGGCGGAGCGGCCCGACGCTCCTGCAGGGCGGAGTACCGGTACTCGTGGATGTAGGCAGCCGCGGCGGTGCTCTTCACCATGGTCAGGACGCAGCCCACGGCCTTGGTTCCCGCGGCCTGCAACGCGGAGCGGGCGATCTCGAGCTGCTTCTTGGTCGTCCGACCGACCGCTGCGACGAGGATGGCCCCTCCGCTGAGGTGGCTCAGGACCGCGGCGTCGGCCACCGGCAGGAGCGGTGGGGCGTCGATCAGCACGATGTCGTAGCGCTCCTCGAGGTCCGAGAGGACCGCCTGCATCGCTGCGCTCGCCACCAGCTCGGTCGGGTTCGGGGGGATCTGACCGGCGGGCAGGACCGCCAGACCCTGCTTGCCCCAGGGCTGGACCGCGTCCACGAGCTCCATCCGGCCGATCAGGACGTCGGTGATGCCGGCGCTGCCCTCGATCCCCATCAACTCCGCGACCTTCGGCCGTCGGAGGTCGCCGTCGACGAGCACGACCGACAGGTCGTTCTCCGCCAAGGAGACCGCGAGGTTGGCCGCGGTCGTGCTCTTGCCCTCCGAGGGGACCGACGAGGTGATGACGAAGCTCCGTCGCTTGCTGTCGACCTGGATGAACTGCAGGTTCGTGCGGATCCGTCGGAACGCCTCCGAGCGCGGGTTGCGCGGGTCGTCGTGCACGATCAGCGGACGATCGCGGACCGTCCGGTCGAAGGCGATCTCGCCGAGGGCGGACACACCCGCAGCACGTTCGACCGACTCGCGCCCGTCCAGTCGTGTGTCCAGCGCCGCGCGCATCGCCGCGAGGGCGAGCCCGACGAGCAGTCCGACGACGAAGCCTCCGGTGACGTTCACCGAGAGGCGTGGTGACGCTGGTCGACCCGGCGCGGTCGCCGGTTGGACCGTCTCCAACCGGAACGGACTCGCTCCGTTCGGTGTCGGTTCTTCGAGCTCCTCGGTCACGACGTGGGCGAGACTCGCGCCGATGGCGTTCGCGATCGATGCCGCTCGCTCGGCAGAGGGGTCGGTCACGGTGATCGTGACGATCACGCTGTCGATCGGTGTCTGCGCGGAGACGTGACGCGCGAGTTCGGAGGACGGGACGTCCAGGCCGAGACGGTCGATCACCGGACGGAGGACCCGCTCCTTCGTCGCGAGGTTCGCGAAGGACTGCACGCGCTGCTCCGCGGCGTTCCCTCCCTGCGCGAGCTCGGACGAGTTGGTCGCGCCGGTCACGGAGACGTACACGTCGGTGCTCGCCTCGTAGGTGGGCGGGGTGAGCAGCGCGAGGAGCGACCCCCCTGCGACCCCCAACGCTGCACCGGCGATGATCAGCACCCATCCTCGACGGAGGAGGGCGATCACCTTGTCGAAGTCCACGGTGGTGTCCTCTCGGGTTCGTTCGATCGATCGATGGTCGTGCCTGCTCAGGCAGCCCGTGGCGGGCCCAGGACGAGGCGTGAGTAGAGGTCGATGTGCTGCTGCACCATGCGCTCGACCGAGAGACGACTCCGGACGACGTCGGCGTTCTCGAACCACGCCCGGGCACAGTCGTCGTACCGGTCGATGCGCTCGAGCGCCAGGTCGAAGAACCGCTCGGTGTCGTCGACGTCCGGGCGCTCCCACCCGGCCGGTACCTGCTCCTCCGAACCACTGACGTCGAAGAGCAGTGTCGGGAGCCCGCAGACGGCCGCTTCGCTCGTCACCGTGGAGAGCCCTTCCCGACGCGAGGGCAGCACGAGGAAGTGCGCGG
The DNA here is from genome assembly GCF_045370965.1 of Curtobacterium sp. 179-B 9B NHS. Classification (NCBI taxonomy): domain Bacteria; kingdom Bacillati; phylum Actinomycetota; class Actinomycetes; order Micrococcales; family Microbacteriaceae; genus Curtobacterium; species Curtobacterium sp. 179-B 9B NHS. Next base: position 189,181 of record NZ_JBIQDQ010000004.1, on the reverse strand, counting down.
ACGCCATCTCCGGCCCGATCTCGTCGCGGGTCCGCGTGCCCAGGTACTCGACGTGCTCGGTGACGTCGAGCTGCCGGGCGAGCGCCTCCAGCTCCGGGCGGAGGGTGTCCCGGTGCGAGATGATGCGCAGACGGGCGGGCTGGCCCTGGTCGAGGATCCGCCGCAGGAGTCGGAGGGCGAGGTGGACGCGCTTGAACTCGACGAGTTGTCCGACGTACAGCAACTCGAGCGGGCTCCCGGGAGGAGGAGCGAGCCGACGCTCGGGCTGGAACCGCTCGACGGCGAGCCCGTAGAGGATCGTGTCGACCTTCTCGTCCGGCACCCGCCCTCCGAGCCGACGGCGTTCGTCCTCGGTGAAGACGACGACGCTCTCCGCCCGCCACTCGATGAGGTTCCGCACGACCCTGTGCAGCCAGGGCTTCCACCCGCTCGCATGGTGCGTGAAGACGACCTTCGTCCGACCCGTCGAACCGTGACGGGGGAGGATCGCACGCAGGCAGGCCCTCGTGAGGTGGTTGAGGTGCACGATGTCGTAGCTTCCCCAGTCCCCGCGGATCGACGGTCCGGCGGTCGTCACGTCGACACCACGTGCGAGCAGGCCGTCCGCGAGCAGGCTGTCCGGCGTCTCCGCCATGTGCGTGGCGCGGTACTCGTCGCTCTGGGCGAAGATGCCGGACAGCATGAGGATCTTCATGGGTGCCTTCCTGGTGGTTGCGCAGTTCCGGTGGGCCCCGAGCATGCGGCGAGTAGCGCAGCTCCCTGGCGCCGGAGCCATCGTAATGTAATATACGAACATGTGCAATGTTGAGGCTCGCGATCAGCCCGAGGACGACCCCCTCCAGCCGGGTCGGCCCGAGGTCTCGGTGGTCATCCCCACGGTCCGGCTGGACGCGGACTTCGTCGCGGCGGTCCGGTCGGTGCAGGTGCAGACGCTCTCGGAGTTCGAGATCGTCGTGGTCCTGGACGGGATCGACGACACCGAGGGCGTCGTGCCCGACGACCCGCGCATCCGGTGTGTCGTCCTCGGATCACGTTCCGGCACGTCGGCGGCACTCAACGCGGGGATCGCCGCTGCGAGCAGTGACCTCATCGCACGACTGGACGCTGACGACCTCGCCGTGCCTGACCGGCTCGCCCAGCAGGTCGCATCGTTCCGGTCACGCCCCGATCTCGTGCTCCTCGGCTCGGCAGGCACGATCATCGACGCAGCAGGCGAGGAGCGCGGTCCCCTGGACGTCCCGCTCGGCGAGGTGTCGAGCGTCCTGCTCCGGCGCAACGCGTTCGTGCACTCGAGCACGATGTTCACTCGGTGGGCCTTCGACGCTGCCGGCGGGTACGACCCCCGCTGCACGCGCATGCAGGACTACGACCTGTGGCTCCGGATGGCCCGACTCGGTCCGGTGGTCAACGCACCCGACCGGCTGGTCCGCTACCGGGTCCACGACGGGCAACACAGCCGTCGGACTCCGGCCCACGGTCCCGCGGTCTCGGCGGTGCTCGAGTCTCGCCGGCAGCTCGCGCGCCACCTCGGACGACGCAGGATCGCCCAGCTCGTCGCCGATCGGACCTGGCTGGCTGCGCAGGTGGTCAGGGCGAGCGGACTGCGTCGCCCGCGTCATCTCGCACGCGTCCGGCGTGCCGTGCGCGACATCCGTCCTGCCGCGCGGCAGGAGCGGGATGGCGTCATCGTCATGACCACGATCGACGTGAGTCTCGACCACCACATGCGTGGTGCGCTGGCGGACCTGAGGCGATCGGGCTTCGGCCCGATCTGCCTGGTGTCGCGCGACACTGGGCGGCTCGGGGCCGTTGCAGAACGCGAAGGCGTCGCATCCGTGGCCGTCCCGATGGAGCGGGAGATCATGCCGGTCGCCGACCTGCGCGCGCTGGCCAGGTTGATCGCGTTGCACGCCCGTCTCCGACCCGCGCTCGTGGTCTACGGCACTCCCAAGGCCGCGCTCCTGGGCGCGATCGCCTCGACCGTGACCCGGGTCCCCGCTCGCGTGCACGTCCTGCACGGACTCCGCCTCGAGACCGTCCACGGGCTCCGCCGCCGCATCCTGCTCGAGAGCGAGCGTCTGACGATGCTCCTGTCGCACTCGAGCATCGCGGTGAGCGCCAGCCTGCGGAAGCGGTGCTCCGAGCTCGGCCTGCCGTCGTCCCGACCCCGTGTCCTCGGTCCCGGGGGCTTCGTCGGGCTGGACCTCCGGCGCCACCAGAGGGCAGCGCGTGCGGACCGACGCCGGGCGACGAGAGTGGCCATCGGGGCATCGCCGTCACTCCCGTTGATCGGCTTCGCGGGACGGGTGACGGCGGACAAGGGCATCGTCGAGTTGCTCGACGCCGTGGCGGCGGTCCGCGCCCGCGGGACAGCTGTGCAACTGGCCGTCGTCGGTGAGGACGAGGGCATCAGCGACCTCCCCGCCAGGACCCGCCGACTCCTGCGTGAACCTTGGGTGCTCCTGCACGGTCACGTGCCGGACGCCACCGAACACATCGCAGCGTTCGACGTGCTGTGCCTCCCGAGTCATCGAGAGGGTCTCCCGACCGTCGTCCTCGAGGCCATGGCAGCGGGGGTCCCGGTCGTGGCGAGTGCAGCCACGGGTGTCGTCGACCTCGTCGAGCACGAGCGCACGGGCCTCCTCGTCCCGGTGGGGGACTCCGATCGCCTCGCCGCGGCCCTGGAGCGGGTACTCCACGACGCTCCCCTCCGACAGCACCTCGTCAGCGGGGCCGCCGAGTCCGTGCAGGCGTTCTCGGAAGGACGGGTCTGGCGGCGCCACCGCGTCCACTACCGGGCTGTGATGCGGGCGGTCCGCTCGACGCGGGCCCGGCACTGAGCAGGTCGAGGTCCGGCGGGGGAGGGGAGCGGCGACGAACACGTGGTCGCCGCGCGCCGGTGTGCTCCGGGATCGCCGTCCCGAGCAGGGTCGCAGCGCCGTTCGTCGGGGACGGGGGCGTCTGACGCCGGGTGCGCGGAGGCCTCCTGGTCGAGCCGAGCCGGAGCGGCCGGGTCGATCAGGAGGCCTCGTGGAGTCGGGCCCTGGCGGCGTGGACGACCGCGTGGTGGGATGCGGGATCGGTCCTCATGCGTGGATCCCCGGACCGGACGCGGCCGTCTCCTCAGGCGGCCAGGGTGTGACGAGCGATCGCCGCACGCCACGCAGATCCGGCGATGTCGTCGAGCGTCCTCGATGCCCTCCAGCCGAGCACGACGTTCGCGTGCGAAGGATCGGCGACCACGCTCGCCGGGTCGCCCGGACGCCGAGGAGCGTCCAGGGTGCGGATCTCGATCCCCGAGCAGACTCGTACCGCGTCGACGACGTCCAGCACGGAGCTCCCGGTCCCGGTCCCGAGGTTGAACACCCGCGCGCCGATCGGGGAACCCGACCGGACGTGGTCGAGTGCGGCGATGTGCGCTTCCGCCAGGTCGAGCACGTGGATGAAGTCCCGGACGCAGGTGCCGTCACTCGTCGGCCAGTCGGTCCCGAAGACCGTCACCGGCTGCGCTGCCAGCGCAGCCTCGACGACGATCGGCACGAGGTTCGTCGCGACGGTGTCGGCGAGGTCGGGCCAACCGGTGCCGGCCACGTTGAAGTACCGGAGGTCGGCCGCGCGGAGGCCCCACGCCGCTGCTGCGTTCTGCGTCATCCACTCGCCGATCAGCTTGGACTGCCCGTACGGGTTCACCGGACGGCAGGGCACCTGCTCGTCGATCACCGCCGGACCCGTCGTCTCGCCGTACACGGCTGCTGAGGACGAGAAGACCAGCTCTCGCACGCCCACCGCCTCCATCGCGGAGAGCAGGTTGGTCATCCCACCGACGTTGCAGCCGAAGTACCGGGTGGGGAAGGTCACCGACTCACCGACCTGCTTCCGCGCAGCGAAGTGCATGACCGAGGTCACACCGTGGTCGGACAGGACCTGACGCAAGGCGCCCTCGGCATCCTCGCCGGCGAGGTCGAGGTGGACGAACGGGACGTCGGGGACCCGAGCGAGACTCCCTGTGGAGAGATCGTCCACGATGACCACCCGCTCCCGTCGTTCGGCGAGCAGACGGACCACGTGGGAGCCGATGTACCCGGCACCTCCGGTCACGAGGGTCACGGGACCATTGCAGATCGTCATACATCTAGTATGTCACGCGTGTAATCTGTTGTGGTACCAACCCTCGCTCTTCTGGAGCGCACGCCTCGTCAGGGAGACTCATGCACACCGCACACCGCCCGTCACACCTCCGTGCGAAGCGCGTCGTCGACGTCGTGCTCGCACTGGTCCTCATCGTGCTCACCGCCCCGCTGATGGTGACCGTGGCCGTCCTGGTCGCCGTTCGTCTGGGTCGCCCGGTCATCTTCCGTCAGTGTCGCCCTGGGCGAGGAGGCCGCCCCTTCGAGGTGCTGAAGTTCCGTTCGATGCTCGAGCCCGACCCCGCGCGTGGCCTCGTCTCGGACGCCGACCGCCTCACCGGCTTCGGGATCGCCCTACGCTCGACCAGCCTCGACGAGCTCCCGAGCCTCGTCAACATCCTCCGCGGGGAGATGAGCTTCGTCGGCCCCCGGCCCCTGATGTCCGACCAGATCGCAGCCACGCCCGACGAGGAGCGACGACGGCACGCGGTGCGACCGGGGCTCACCGGTCTCGCTCAGGTCAGCGGTCGGAACAACCTGTCCAAGCGTGAGCGCCTCCGCCTCGACCTCGAGTACGTCGAGCGGCGGTCCGCTCTGCTCGATGTGCAGATCCTCTTCCGGACCCTGGTCGTGGTCCTGCGCCGAGACGGGGTCACCGCTCCCGGTTACGTGAGCGGGATCGAGCAGCGAGTGAGTACCGATCGCATCCCGACGGCTGCGTGACGAGCGTGGGCGGCAGGTGCGCGGCCCGACCCGTGTCGACCGAGCGTCGACTCGAGTCCGCTCCGCGGGGGAGCGGTGGAGTGCAGCATGCGCCGAGCAGGCTCCGCCCGCCACGGCAGGGCGGGAGGCTCACGCAACTCCTGGTCGTCACGGCACCGACCATCGTCGGTCGCGCCGGCAACTTCCTCGCACTGGTGGTCCTCGGCACACTCGTCACCGCGGAGGAGTACGGCCAGCTGGTCGTCCTGCAGACGGTGCTCCTCGGCATCAGCAGCATCCTCGTCTCGTCGTCGTCGCTCTCGCTGAACGCGGCAACGGCGCGGATCCGTGGCGTGCGAGACCTCCCCGTGACCGCGCTCTACCGGGCGGCACTCCGGGGTCGGCGACGAGTGATCGTGACGGTCAGCCTCGCTGCTGCCGTCCTCGTGCCGATCGGTCACGGCGTCCTCGGCGGTGCGGTGCCGTCGATCCCCGGATCAGTCGCGGTGGCGGCGGTCTCCGCGACGAGTGGGTTCCTGCTGATGGGTGACGCGGTCGTCGCCGTCGTCACAGGGAGTGGACGGTACGTCGTGGGATCGTGCGTCGAGGCCGGTCGCGCAGTCGCCGGCGGTGTGGGAACGCTCATCGGTACCGTCACGCTCGGCCCGGTCGGGGGTGTCGCCGGGATGATCCTCCCCGACGCACTGCTCGTCGGCGTCATCCTCCTGGTCGGGCTCCGCCGGCGCCACCCTGGCGTGCCGGACCTGCGGACAGGATCTGCCAACGAAGGCACCGGCGCAGGTGTGCTGTCGAACGCGCTGGGCCAGGTGACCCAGTGGCTCCTGCTCTTCGGGGTGCAGACCACGGGAGGGCCAGCAGCGGTCGGCGTGTACGGAGCAGCCAACCGTTTCGCGTCCCTCGTCACGATCTTGCCACTCTCCTTCGGCAAGACCGTCCTCGGGCAGCTCGCTGGTGACGAAGGTGGCCACAGCCGCTGGACGTCACGGGCGTTCATGATCGTGCTCTCCGTGCTGTCCCTCGCGACCGCGGTACTGGCCTTCGCGATCATGCTCGTCGGCTTCCCCGCGCTCGCCCACGTCTACGAGGACCTCGAGCGCATCACCGCCCTCCTCCTGGCTGCCTCGGTGCTCCGCGCACTCCTCATGGGGGCCGGGTACATCTGCGTCGCCCGGCGTCGCTGGACGACCTGGGTCCTCGCGGACCTGACGTCCATGGCGATCACTGTCGTCGGTCTCGTGGTCGTGTGGACGCTGGGCACCGGGCTCGGCTCCGTCATCGTGGTCTACGGGCTCGCCAACGCGGCTGGCCTCGCGGTGCGGATCGTCGGCAGCAGCAATCGACGGAGATCATGACAACTGATATTCTGTACACATGATCTGCTACCTCGTCCAGGCGCATCACCAGCCCGAGCACCACCGGCGGCTCGTCGAGACGCTGACGGCCGACGGTGACGTCGTCCTGACGCACGTCGACGCGAAAGCAGACCAGGCGGCCTTCACGACGGGCGAGGGGTCAGCGTTCACCGAGACGCGAACGGCCGTCTCCTGGCGCGGATTCAGTCAGATCACAGCGACGCTGACACTGCTCGAGGAGGGGCGGCGGCGCCATCCGGAAGCCACGCACTACTGGTTCATCAGCGGTGACAGCTACCCGCTCCGTTCGCCGCGCAGGTTGCGCGAGATGGTCGAGGAGCACCCGGACCGGCAGTGGATCAACCTCCTCCCGTTCCCCGCGCCGGAGATGGGGAAGCCGGAGTCACGCCTGTCCGGCTTGTGGATCGAGCACGATCCACGACGACGCAAGGTCCTGTCGCTCGCCCTGCGACTGCTCTTCAGGACCGTCCGGCTGCCGTACCGCGACGCGCTCGGCGGTCTGCGACCGTTGTGCGGCAGTCAGTGGTTCACGCTGACCGCGCCCGCGGTGGACGCTGTCCTCGAGCAGGCACGGATGAGAACCTCCTTCCGACGTCTCTGCAGGCGGACCAACTGCCCGGACGAGCACTTCTTCCACACCCTGCTCGGCGCAACCGAGTACGTCGCACGAACCGCCCCCGCGGGCATGTACGCCGACTTCGAATCGCCCTCGGGTCCGTGGCCGAACGTGGTCACGGCCGATCACCTCCGACGCCTGCGCGACCAGGATCCCGGCGACGTCCGGGAGCGGTACGGATCCGGCGGGTACTACTTCGCAAGGAAGTTCACGGACGAGAACAGCGAACTCCTCACCGCTGCGGTGCGGCAGCAACTGTGGCCGCAGCCGATCCTGGACGCGCAGCGGAACCCGGCGGTCGATCGGCACCTCGGGCTCGAACAGACCTCGCCGACGCACTCGAGAGCGTAGGTCTCCGGGCCACCGGCATCGCCGTCCCGCTCCGTACCCGTACCCGTACCCGTACCCGTACGTCATCAGACGGTTCGATGGTACCGCCCTGCAGACCGATGCGTTCTGACCGGGCGGCTTCGCGCCGATGCAGGCTGCCGACCGGCGTGGCGCTCGCTCGGGTCTTCGCCCAGCGATGAGCACTGCGAGATCCCTCCGCTCAGCAGAGCGAGCATCGGTCAGCGTGGACCTCACGCCGTCCGGCACCGGGCTTCATGCATGACGACCGTGGTGTGGCATCGTCATCCCTCGGCGAGACTCATCGACCTCCGGATGACGTAGCTCAGCTCGCAGCCGGGTGAGGAACCCCTCGCCGGAAGATGCGCGACACGGCGAGCACCACGAGGGCGGGGGCGGCGAAGTAGAGGAAGTTCTGGACGATGGAGTAGGACCCGACGCAGCCGGCTTGCGTCACCCAGAACGCGACGATCGCAGCGGCGAAGGCGGCCGGGAACGAACGCGCGCGGAGACGACCGATGTCTGCGAACGAGATCAGCATGCCCGCAACGACACCGACGAGGACGATCCCCGGCCACCCGAAGGACAGGAACGACTCGAACCAGACGGGGACGAGCTGGTCCTTCCCGATGTAGCTGTGGTACACCGCGTGGTTGTACAACGCGACGCCGGACTGCTCTCGCCATGCGTCGGGATATTTCGGGAGCGGGCTCAGCAACGAGTTGATGAAGGACGCACCCCCGAACGCGTCGGTTGCGGCAGCCCACGGCAGGGCGCCGGCGAGCTGCATCGGGCTCGCCGCGTAGACGAGGACCGACTGCAGCGCTGGGACGACTCCGATCTCGGGCGCATCCAACCCCGTTCGCTCCAGGGCGAGCGTCGAACGGAAGGTCCCGACGAAGAAGAAGAACAGCCCGATCGCGACCAGCACCAGGGCGAGTGGACCGATACGCAGTGCGCGACGAGATCGGTCCGTCGCCGCAAGAGCAGGCGCGAGGCACGCGAAGAGGATCGCAGCCCGGTTCAACCCGAACGAGCCCAGGGCGAAGACCGCAGCGATCGCGAGCGGCGGGATCGTCCTCCGCCACCCGGAACCAGCGCGGTACCGATCCCGGAGCACCATCGCGACCCCGACGACCAGGAGTGGTCGGAGCGACGCACTCACGAACACCAGCGGGCCGTTCTCGAGCGGTCGCTCGAAGAAGTCGCCGGTGACGAAGTCCAGGACCGCGTCGATCGACGGGAAGCGCATGACCGTCCCGACGAGCCCGAGCACGACGAGGACGGAAGCCGGGACCGGACCGGTGACGAGCGGTTGGGGGACCAGACTCCTCGACGAGGACGAAGCCGAGCGGTCAGAGGACGACCGAGAACGCGTACCGGCCACCCCGCACAGCCCTCGCGTCGTCACGACGAACGCCGCGAAGAGCACGCCGAGCCACAACACCGTCGTCGCGTCGCCGACTGATCCGGGGCGCCAGAAGAAGTTGGAACCGGATCCGAACCACTGGATGATCGTCGGCGCGACGCATCCCCGGAGGACTTCCCATCCGAGGAACAGCGTGAGGCTGTCCACGCGGAGCCCGTTCGCAATCGCCCTCGAGAGTGCCATCCCGACGATGAGGACCAGGCACTCCACGAGCACCGGGAGGACGAATCCACCGAACGGCCCCCCTCGGAGGACCGCGTGGGCGAGGGAGAGGACCGTCGCCGGGAGTGCCGCGCCGAGCAGTGCCCGGTGGACGGTTCGGCGAGTCGCATCAGCCGTGCGGAGCTCCGCTTCGGCGTTGCTGCTGCCCGTCTCCAAGGTCACATCCCGAGCGGTCATGCCCACCACCGCCGGGTGTACGGGGCTGCGATGGCACGAGGGCCCGAGCGGCCAGGCACGGTGGAGGACTCCAGGTCGGAGCGTGCGTGCACACCAGCCAAGGAAGATCGGTACGGCACGAGCGACTCCCGGTTCGAGTACGGTTGGTCAACATACAGAATGTTAGCATATCTCCCTCGAGGGCGATCGGAGAGCGCGCGGCGGGGCTCGCTCCGACCTCCGCCGGTGGCTCTGCCAGGATGACGGGATGCGCGCAGTACAGTACGACCGCTTCGGTTCCATGCCCGTCATCGTCGAGCTCCCGACGCCGGAGGCACCCGTCGACGGCGTCGTCGTCACCGTCCGTGCGACCGGGGTGTGCCGGAGCGACTGGCACGCGTGGAAGGGCCACGACGACTCGGTGTCGTTGCCGCACGTGCCGGGCCACGAGTTCTCGGGGACCGTGTCGGCCGTCGGCGACGACGTCATCGGCTTCGCCGTCGGCGACCGGGTGACCGCGCCGTTCGTCTTCGCCTGCGGTACGTGCGAGCAGTGCCGCGACGGGGCCACGCAGGTGTGCACCCGGCAGCAGCAGCCCGGGTTCACGCTGCCGGGCTCGTACGCCGAGGCGGTGGTGGTGCCGCATGCCGACGTGAACCTCGTGGCGCTGCCCGACGAGGTCGGCTTCGCCGAGGCGGCGGGGCTCGGCTGCCGGTTCGGCACCGCGTACCACGCGCTGCACGCACGGGGGCGGGTCGCCGCAGGGGAGTGGGTCGCCGTCTTCGGCTGCGGCGGTGTCGGACTGTCCACCGTGCTGGTCGCCGTGGCAGCGGGCGCACGCGTGGTCGCCGTCGACGTCTCGCCGGCAGCGCTCGAGCGGGCGGCGGCACTCGGCGCGACCACGCTGCCGATGGGCGAGGACGTGGCGGCGACGGTGCACGGGGTGACCGGAGGGGGCGCGCACGTGTCGGTGGACGCCTACGGCAGCCGGGCGACCTCGCTCGCCGCGGTGGGCTCGCTCCGTCCGCGCGGTCGGCACGTGCAGGTCGGCCTGTTGCTCGACGACGAGGCCGTGCCGGTCATCCCGATGGGCAGGGTCATCGCCGACGAGCTCGAGCTGCTCGGGAGTCACGGGATCGCGGTGGGGGAGTACGCCGCGATGCTCGACGACGTGGTCGCCGGTCGGCTCCGTCCCGCCGAGTCGATCGGACGGACGATCGGGTTCGGCGACCTGCCCGATGCGCTCGAGGCGATGGACCGGCCGGCGACCGGGTCGGGGATGACCGTGGCGGTGTTCTGAGACGCCGCCGTCCCGGTCGTCCGCGACCTGCGGACAGCCGGTGTGTCATCTGACATACGGCGGACATGACGTGGGGAAGCGGAACGGGCGTCGAGCTCGCGGAGCTCGCAGTGATCGACGACTGTCGGCTGACGGTGCCACCGCGCGTCGACCGGGCGGACGGAGTCGTCCGCTCCTTCGTGGCGCGGATCCCACCGGGGGCGTCGACGGGGTGGCACCGGCACGACGCCTGGCAGACGGGGATCGTCGCCCGGGGGCGACTGCGACACCGGACGGCCGACGTCGTGCAGTACCACGAACCCGGTCAGGTGCTCGTCGAGGCACCCTTCGTCGACCACGAGGCGACGAACGTGTCCGACGAGGAACTGGTGCTCGTGTTCGTCGCGGCGCAGGTCGACGACTGCCCGCTGGTCACGCCGAGACCTGCGCCCTGACGCAGGGCGGGGCGATCAGGGGAGCCGCACAGACGGGAGTCCGCCCGTCTCGAGTCACCTGAGTTGACATAATATGCATTATCGGCGCTCAGTGCTGAACAGCCAGGCAGCCGATGAACTCGCGTCCACGCACCGTTCTCGTCGCACGCCGCGCCGCCGTTCGCCCGCCGTGGGTGCACGACATGCCGCTCACGATCGACGTGAACGGCATGTCGTGCGACCTGGGCGTCGTGACCGGCGGCGCATCGTGGCCGGCTCCGCGGTGGCGTTGCGGGTCCGGCGGACCTGCGCGGTCGGCGGCGACGGCCGGGTCGTCAGTGCTCGGGCGTCTCGTCGCCGGTGGGCACGTCGTCGGCGTCGATCTCGAGGGCGGCCTGCTCGCTGCCGTCCTCCTCGACCTCGGAACGGTCGGTGTCCGGCTGCTCCGGCTGCTCGGCCTGGGTGGTCTCTTCTGCGGGGTCCGGCTGGCTGTACGTCATGGCGGGGACGCTACTCGGCACGGCCTGTGTCGGTCCGGGCGGTGCGGTCGTCGACGGTGACCGGACAGACGGACGGGAGGCGCGCCGCGGTGCCGCCACGCGCCTCCCGTCCGGTGGTGCTACTGGTTCTGCAGCATCTGCGTCGCCAGCACGGCGCCGAAGATCATGAAGATGATCGCGATGACGATGCCGATGACGCTCAGGACGATGCCGGCGAGGACCATGCCGCGGTTCAGGCCCCGGCGACGCGCGACGAAGCCGAGGATCAGGCCCACGATGCCGGCGATCAGACCGATGATCGAGAACAGGAAGCCGAAGACGACGGCGACGATGCCGAGCACCAGCGACCCGATGGCGAGGCCGTTGCCGCCGTTCGTCGCGGGTGCCGCGCCGGGCGTGTTCGGTGCCGGCGGGAAACCGTTCGTGGACATGGGAGCTCCTCGTGTCAGGGCCGCTGGCACGGGTTGCGTGCGGCCGTCAGCGCACACGGTAGGCGCTTCCTGCGAAGTGCGTTCACATCAGCTGTACGCACCCGGTGCTGCCGGATCAGACGGCACGGTGCCGCCGGACCAGGTCCGGAAGCTCCGCCGGCTCGAAGGGCTCGTCGGTGGCGTCGAGCTCCTCGGCGGTCCACCACCGCGAAGCGAGGATGTCGACGCGCTCGTCGTCGGTCCACTCGGCGTCGGACAGCTCGAACCCTGGCGTCCGGACGACGTAGAACTCGCTGTGGCCGCGGTCGTGGTCGGCCAGGTCCCACTCGACCGTGAAGTCCCAGCTCCACACGGGGTCGCCCGGATCGTCGACGACGACGCCGGTCTCCTCACGGAGCTCGCGGACGGCGGCGTCGCGGTGCGACTCCCCCGGGTCCACGCCGCCACCGGGGGTGATCCACCGGTGCGCGTGGTCGGACGACGGCGACCGCGTGTCCATGAGGAACACGCGGCCGTCCGGGTCGAGCAGGAGGATGCGGGAGGTCAGACGGAGGCCGGGCTTCGCTGTCATCCGCCCGAGGCTACCCGTCGCGCCGTCCCCCGCCCCGTGTCAGACCGTGAAGCCGCTCGTGTCACCGACGAGCTTCGTGTGGTCGGCCGGGATCGGCTCGACGGCGGCCAGGGCGATCTCGGCCGCGAACTCGGACACGCTGTAGAGCTTCCCGACCTCCTGGCGCCGACCCTCGATCGCACCGGGGTTCAGGCGGTTGAGCAGCGTCGCCGTGATGGTGCCCTCGATCATGTCGCCGGAGACGGTCACGAACTCGATGCCGGCGGCCTCGAGCTGCGGGATGAGCTCGCGCAGCGCGAGTTCGCCGGCGCGCTTGCTCTTGGCGACGGGGACGTACTCGTCCATCGTCTCGGCGGTCTCGACGAAGTGGGCCTGGTGGCTCGTCACGAAGACGACACGCGAGCCGGCCGGCATGTGCGGCACGGCGGTCTGCAGCATGTCGACCTGTGCGTCGCGGTTCAGGCGGAGTGCGTAGTCCTCCCCCAGGTCGGCCTCCATGCCGCCGGAGGCGTTGAGCACGAGCAGGTCGATCCCGCCCCACTCGGCCACGACGCGGTCGACCATCGCCTGGACGGAGTCGTGGTCGGTCAGGTCGGCAGCCACGGCGATCGCGGAACCGCCGGCAGCGACGACCTTCTCGACGATCTGCTCGGCGCGCCGGGCCTTGTTGCGGTAGTTCACGACGACCTTCGCGCCGGCCTCGGCCAGGTAGCCGACGGTGTCGGCGCCGATACCGCGCGACGACCCCGTGACGAGGGCGCGCTTGTCGGCGAGGGATCCGGGGGCGAGGGGGTTCGTCACAGGCGTGTTCTCCAGGTCGCTGCTGTGGCCGGTCGGCCGCCGACGAGCCTACCAACCACGCGGCCCGCGCCGGGCGAGCGTCAGTCGCACCCGCGCGGACCCGAGCGTGACTTGATATGTTGAACGGAGTTGGACCGGCCGTCGCGACGCTGCACGCCGGAGCGCGCGATGCAAGGGAGGGAGATCGCGTGAACATCGACTGGATCCAGACCGTCGTCTGGATCGGACTGACACTGCTGCTGGGCGTGGTCGAGATCTTCACGCTCGACTTCATCTTCCTGATGCTCGCCGCGGGCGCGGCCGGGGGTCTGATCGCAGCGCTGGTCGGCGCGCCGTGGTGGCTCTCCGCGATCATCGCGGCCGTCGTCGCACTCGTGCTGCTCTCGCTCGTCCGCCCCCGGCTGCTCGTGGCGCTCGGCCGGAACGCCGACCCCCACCGCACCAACATCGAGGGGCTGATCGGCCTGCGCGGCACCGTCGCGGTGGCCTTCACGTCGTCGTCCCCCGGGCAGGTCCGTCTCGCGAACGGCGAGACCTGGAGCGCCCGGCTCGCCGCAGGCTCCCCCGACCGCACACCACCGCTCGGCACCCCCGTGGTCGTCGAGTCCATCGAGGGGTCGACCGCGGTCGTCCGCCTCGGAGAAAGGGCCACCTCGTGACCATCTCAGCCGGGACGATCGCCCTGATCGTCCTCGTCCTCGTCGTCGTGATCTTCGTGATCGTCGTCCTGTCCCGCGCGATCCGGATCGTGCCCCAGGCGACGGCCGGAATCGTCGAACGACTCGGCAAGTACCACAAGACGCTCAGCCCCGGACTCAACATCCTGGTGCCCTTCATCGACCGGCTCCGCCCGCTCATCGACATGCGCGAGCAGGTCGTGTCCTTCCCGCCGCAGCCGGTGATCACCGAGGACAACCTGGTGGTCTCGATCGACACCGTCGTCTACTTCCAGGTGACCGACGCACGCGCCGCCACCTACGAGATCGCGAACTACCTGGGTGCGGTCGAGCAGCTCACCACCACGACGCTCCGCAACGTCGTGGGTGGCCTCAACCTCGAAGAGGCACTGACCAGCCGCGACAACATCAACGGCCAGCTCCGGGTCGTCCTCGACGAGGCGACCGGCAAGTGGGGCATCCGGGTCGGTCGTGTCGAGCTCAAGGCGATCGAGCCGCCCGTGTCGATCCAGGACGCCATGGAGCAGCAGCTCCGCGCCGAACGGAGCCGTCGAGCCGCGATCCTGCAGGCCGAGGGCACCAAGCAGTCGGCGATCCTCGAGGCCGAGGGCCAACGGCAGGCCGCGATCCTCGCCGCCGAGGGTGACGCGAAGGCCCAGGTGCTCCGCGCCGAGGGTGAGGCGCAGGCCATCGCGACCGTCTTCGACGCGATCCACACCGGTGACCCGGACGACAAGCTGTTGTCCTATCAGTACCTGCAGACCCTGCCGAAGATCGCCGAGGGCACCGCGAACAAGCTCTGGATGATCCCGAGCGAGTTCACCGAGGCGCTGTCCGGCATCGCCAAGGGCTTCACCGGCGGGCGGACCGGCAGCGGTCCGGTCGCGGGAGCCGGTGGGGGCACGGACTTCCTGTCGCGCATCTCGAAGCTCGCGAACGAGAGCCTGGCGAACACCGCGACCGCGGACGGCGCGGCGGCGGCGAACCCCCGACCGGACGCCACCGCGGCCGACATCGTCCCGGACGCGGCGCTCGACGAGCGGCTCGAGGAGTCGAACCGCAGTGTCGACGCGCGCCTCGCCGCGGCCGACGAGGCCTCGCAGACCGCGCTCGGGGACGACCGCCAGCCGTAGGTCCCGCCGCACACGACGACGCCCGCCCCGGATCTCCCGGGGCGGGCGTCGTCGTGTCGGGGGTGGTGCTCAGGCGCCGCGACGTGCACGCAGGAACGCGAGACGCTCCTCCAGGAGCTCCTCGAGTTCCTCGCGCGAGCGACGCTCGAGCAGCATGTCCCAGTGGGTCCTCGGCGCCTTGACGTCCTCGGCAGCGACCTCGACGGGGATCCCGTCGTCGCCGAGCAGCCGTCCTTCGCGCCCCGTCCGGGGTTCCGACCACGTCTGCGGTACGTCCGCCTCGGCGGAGAAGACGACGTCGAACGTCTCCCCCGACTCGGTCTGGTAGACCGCGCGCTTCCGGTCGGAGAGCTCGACGCCCTCCTCGCTCTGGAGACTCTGGCTCCCGAGCCGCATCCCGCGGAGACTCCGATCAGCCATGTGTGTGCTCCTCTCGCTCGTCTGCCCTCCTCAACACTGTCCCACGCGGGATGCATCCCGACTGGGCGCATTCACAGAGCGTTCCCAGTGGGAGGTGGCGGTGTTCAGGAATCGCGGCGGAGCGACCGTGTCGATCGACGGCCCCACGGTGCGCACGCGAGCAGGGCGAGGAGGGCCCCGAGCGACACCAGGAGGGTGACCGACCCGGAGACGATCGTGGCGGGGGTCGTCCCGGTGCCGAGCGGCACGTCCGTGACCATCGAGGTCGCCGTGTACTCGGGGACGCGGTCGATGGTCCGCCCCGACGGGTCGATGACCTGGGACGCACCGACCGTCGAGATGTTGACGAGCGAGCGACCGGTCTCGACCGCCCGGAGCCGGGCGATCTCGAGCTGCTGCAGGTTCTCGTCGGTCCCGGAGAAGTCGGCGTTGTTCGTCTGCGCGAGGATGACCTGCGCTCCCCCGCGAGCCATGTCGGACGTGAGTCCGTCGTCGACGATGTCGAAGCAGACCGCGATCCCCGCCCTGATGCCGGCGACATCGAGCACGTTCGGCCTGGTGCCCGGCGTGTAGTCGCGCTGCAGCAGCCCGATGAGCGACGGCGCGAGCTTCGAGAAGAACCAGCGGTCGGGCACGTACTCGCCGAAGGGGACCGGACGTTTCTTGTCGTAGGACGACTGCCAGCCGTCGGCGGTCCACACGAACGACGTGTTGTGCAGGACGCCGGACGGTGTCTGCGTGATCGCCCCGGCGACCAGCGGCGCCCCGACCGTGTCGACCACGGAGTCGAGGGCGCCTGCGACGGCCGGGAAGCGCCGCGGGTCGGCCTCGGCGGCAGCCTCGGGCCAGACGACCAGGTCGACGCCACGCGCCTCGACGTCGGTCGCGGCGACCTGCGCGGCCAGGACCTCGCCCGGCTGGGCGCGGTCGAAGTACCCGGCCGGACCGTTGCCCTGCACCGCCTCGACGCGGATGCTGCCGTCGATGCGGGTGGGCCAGGCGGGCACGGCCAGGACCACGGCGACCAGGAGCCCGGCGGTGGCCACGCGCGTGGACGCGGCGACGCCCGAGCCGGGTGTGCGAGGCACGACGAGCGCGAGCGACAGCACGACCGCGACGCAGTAGACGACGACGAACGTCACGCCGAGCACGCCCACGTACGCCGCGAGGTGCGTGAAGGGTCCCTGTGACTGGGACAGCCCGACCCGGCCCCACGCGAAGCCCTCGTACGGCCAGCTGCCGGAGAACCACTCGCGTCCGGTCCAGAGTCCGGCGACGACGGCCGGGAGGCCCCACACCCGCCAGGCGGTCGACGGCAGGACGCGCGCGATCCAGCGGTACGCGAGGGCGATCGCCACGCTGCCGAGGGCGAAGTACGCGGCCTCGAACAGCGCGAGCGCCAGCCACGGGACCGGACCGAGGTACCGCCCGGCCCAGGAGATCGCGGGCAGCCAGAAGGCCGCGCCGGCCACGTACCCGAGCCAGGCTGCACGTCGGGCGCGCTGCCCCATCGCGGCGAGCAGCATGCAGGCCATCGCCGGGTAGGCGAGGAACCACCAGCCCGGGGACGGGAACGACAGGGCGAAGAGCAGGCCGCCGACGACCGCGAGCGGGAACGCGAGGCGCAGCGGCAGCGCGGCGAACTCGTCGCGCCGCCCGTCCGGCAGGATCCCGGTCCCGGTCGGGGACACCGTCGACGCCCGCGAGGCGGCGCGGACGACGCGGCGTCCCGTGGTGGAAGCGCCGGTCTGCGGGCGCGTGGCCGCGTCGGGGACGTGCACCGGGCCTCCCGTCAGACCGTCGCGTAGGCGACGATGCCGCGGCGCACCGCGTCCGTCGCCCGTCGCGCGGTCTGGGCGAGCTCCTCGTCGCCGGCGTTCCGGACCTGGTCCAGCAGGTCGATGACCTGCTTCGACCAGCGCACGAAGTCGCCAGCGGGCATGTCCAGGGTCCGGAGCACGTCGTCGAGCGCGGAGCCGGACGCCCAGCGGAACATGCCGACCGACATCGCCGGGGTCGGCGGCTGCGAACCGGCGAGCCGCGCATCGCGCTCGATGTCGTCGAGCCGCGCCCAGATGGTCAGCGTCTCGTCGAGCGCCGGCCGGAAGGCTCCGCGGGGCAGGGCGTGCTCGGTCCCCGGGGCGTCCTCGCGCCGGGGCTGGTACACGATGGTGGCGGCCATGGCGGCGAGCTGCGCCGGGGTCAGTTCCTTCCAGACGCCGGCCTCGAGGCACTCGGCCACGAGCAGGTCGCGCTCACCGTAGATCCGCTGCAGGCGACGTCCGCCCGCGGCGACGGTCGCTTCGTCGTCCCCGGTGGCGACCAGGTAGCCGAGCTGCAGGAGCACGTCGGTGACCCGGTCGAACGTCGTCGCGACGGCACCCGTGCGGGAGCGGATCTGCTGGACGAGCTTGTCGTTGGCGCGCTTGAGCTTGTACCAGCGCTCGGCCCAGCGGGCGTGCGCCTCGCGGTCCGGGCACGCGTGGCAGGGGTGGCGCTGCATCTGCCGACGGACCTCGGTGATCGCCGCCTGGCGCTCCTGCCGGGCGCCGTGCGAGGCCTCGCGACCGCCGGGGACGTTCGTGC
This sequence comes from Curtobacterium sp. 179-B 9B NHS, assembly GCF_045370965.1. Classification (NCBI taxonomy): domain Bacteria; kingdom Bacillati; phylum Actinomycetota; class Actinomycetes; order Micrococcales; family Microbacteriaceae; genus Curtobacterium; species Curtobacterium sp. 179-B 9B NHS. The sequence goes on along the minus strand of NZ_JBIQDQ010000004.1, from coordinate 171,355 downwards.
GCTCGAGGTCCGACAGGCGACGGCGGAGCGCGGCGTACTCGGTGAAGTCGCCGAGGTGGCACTGCATCGCGCGCTGGTAGCCGTCGAGGGACTCCTGCTGCGACCGGACCTTGCGTGCGAGGTCGACGACGGAACGGTCCGCCTGGAACTGCGCGAACGAGGTCTCGAGGACCTCGCGCGTCCGCTGCCGACCGAACTGCTCGATGAGGTTCACGGCCATGTTGTACGTGGGCTTGAACGAGGAGTTGAGCGGGTACGTGCGACGGCTCGCCAGCGACGCGACGGCCTGCGGGTCGAGGCCGTCCGACCACTGGATGACCGAGTGGCCCTCGACGTCGATGCCACGGCGTCCGGCACGACCGGTGAGCTGTGTGTACTCCCCCGGCGTGATCGGCACCCGGGCCTCGCCGTTGAACTTCTCGAGCTTCTCGAGCACGACCGTCCGGGCCGGCATGTTCACGCCGAGCGCCAGGGTCTCGGTCGCGAACACGACCTTGAGGAGCTTGCGCTGGAACAGGTCCTCGACGACCTCCTTGAACGCGGGCAGCAGGCCGGCGTGGTGTGCGGCCACACCGCGCTCGAGACCCTCGAGCCACTCCCAGTAACCGAGCACCGCGAGGTCCTCGTCGAGCAGGGTCCGGCAGTGGTACTCGGCCGTCTCGCGGATCTCGTTGCGCTCGTCGGCGGTCGTCAGCGAGATGCCGGACCGGAGGACCTGACGGACGCCCTGGTCGCAGCCGTTGCGGCTGAACACGAAGAAGATCGCCGGCAGGAGCATCCGCTCGTCGAGCACCTTCGCGATCTGCTCGCGGTACATCTTCTCGGTACGAGGGCCCCGGCGCTCGGGGTAGCCCCCGCGCCCGCGACGACCACGGTGGCCGCCGCCGTGCCGCTCGCTGCGCGAGGCGCCACCGACGAGTCGGAGCAGCTCCGGGTTCACCCGGTTCGTGGCCGCGGCACCGCTCGAGTCGAACAGGTCGACCATCTTCGAGCCGACGAGCACGTGCTGCTCGAGCGGGACCGGCCGGTCCTCGGACACGATGACGTCGGTGTCGCCGCGGACGGTCTGCAGCCAGTCGCCGAACTCCTCGGCATTGGACACCGTCGCGCTGAGGGAGACGAGCCGGACCTCGGTCGGCAGGTGCAGGATCACCTCTTCCCACACCGCTCCCCGGAACCGGTCCGCCAGGTAGTGGACCTCGTCGAGGACGACCCACGCCAGGTCGTCGAGCAGGTCGGAGTCCGCGTAGATCATGTTGCGGAGCACCTCGGTCGTCATCACGACGACACGGGCCCGCGGGTTGACGTTCGTGTCGCCGGTGAGGAGCCCGACCTCGGACTCGCCGTAGTCGGCGACGAGCTCGTTGTACTTCTGGTTGCTCAGCGCCTTCATCGGCGTCGTGTAGAAGACCTTCGCGGTGGGCTGCCGCATCGCGAGCCAGATCGCGAACTCGGCGACGATCGTCTTGCCGGCACCGGTCGGTGCGGCGACGAGGACGCTCCGGCCCTGGTCGAGTGCGTCGCAGCCGGCGACCTGGAACGGGTCGAGGTCGAAGCGCAGGTCGGAACGGAACAGCTCGAGGTTGCGCGAGCGGTTCCGGACCTTCGCCGCCTGGTAGCGCTCGGCGGCAGTGGGTCCGGCGGTCATCAGCGTGCGTACTCCTCGTCGAGCTTCGCCTGCTGCTTCGCCAGCCTGCGGTCGTGGAGCCAGGTCACGAGACACGCTGCTGCGTAGAGCACCGTCATCGGGATCGCCAGCAGGAACATCGAGATGACGTCGGCCGACGGGGTCACGATCGCGCAGAACACCAGGATGCACACGATCGCGACGCGCCACGACCTGATGATCGAGCTGGCCGACAGCACCCCGACGAAGTTCAGCAGCACGAGGAACACCGGCAGCACGAACGCGATGCCCACGGCGACGATGAGCTTGATGACGAAGTCGTAGTACGCCTTGGCGTCGACGATCGACGTGTCCTGCGCCGACACGAAGCTGCCCAGGATCCCGACGATGTGCGGCAGGACGTACCAGCCGAACCAGCAGCCCGCGAAGAACAGCGGGATCGCGGTGCCCAGGAACCCGAACACGTACTGCTTCTCGCGCCGCACCAGCGCCGGGACGATGAACGCCCAGACCTGGTAGAGCCAGACGGGGCTCGAGATGACGACACCGATCGTGATCGCGATCTGCAGTCGCAGGTCGAACGCGCCGGTGATCTGGGGGAAGTTCAGCTCAGCCGTGTGGCCGCCGACCTCGGCCAACTGGGTGACCGGCTGCCGCAGGGCATCGAGCACGAACGGGGTGAGGAACCACCCGCCGACCGCGCAGAGCGCGACCGCGACGACGGCCTTGAAGAGACGGTTCCGCAGCTCGATCAGGTGCTGCCCGAGCGACATGCGACCCTCGGTGTCCTTCTCCGGACGGCCTGGTCGCCTCGCTCGCCCGCTCGCGGTCGTCGAAGCCATGGCCCGATCCTACGGGACCGGGGCCGACAGTCGGGCCGTCGGCGGCGGACCCACAGGCGGACGACCGGACGGGAGGCGCACGGCGGCCCCGCCCCGTGCCTCCCGTCCGTCAGGGTGAGCGGCGGGCGCGGTGCGCGCGCTACTCGGCGGACAGGGCTGCTTCGGCGAACGCGCGGACGGCGGCACGGGCCGCCGGCGGGTCGAGGACGACCGCGCGGCCCGGCAGGCCGGCCACCAGCCGGACGACCCCGTCGAAGCCGTTCGATGCCGCGAGCCGGATGCGGACGCGGCCGTCTGCGTCCTCGGCGTCGGCGGTGTCCGCCAGGAAGTCCGCGACGAGGGGCAGCGCCGAGCAGTCGAGCTCCACCGTGACGATGACGTCGCCGCCGGACTGCTGGAAGAGCGTGTCCGGGATCACGACGTCGCCGATGGTCTTCTCGGCCGGGCGGTCGTCCACGCGCACGCTCGTCATCCGGTCGAGCCGGAAGGTCCGGAGCGCCTGCCGGTCGAGGTCCCAGGCACGCAGGTACCAGTCGGTGTCGATCGACTCGACGCGGAGCGGGTCGACACGGCGGGTCCCGCCGCGGGTGCGCGGCCCGGCGTACTCGAACGCCAGACCACGACCGTCGGCGACGGCACGGCGGATGGTGGCGAGCGCCGCGTCGTGCAGGTCCTGACCGACCGCGACGTTCGACGCCGCTCCCCCGGCACCGCGGGAGAGCTTCGCCATGAGGGACCGGATCGCGTCCCGGTCGGCGGCCTCGGGCAGCGCGGACAGGTACTGCAGGCCGGCGATCAGCGCCGAGGCCTCACGCGCCGACAGCCGGGGCGAGTCGTCGATCGCCACGAGGTTCGTCAGCACGATCATGTCGTTCTGCTCGAAGTCGTCCCAGGCGATGTCGAACAGGTCACCGTGCTGGTACTGCATCGTCTCGCCGGGCACCCCGGACACCGCGATGAGCTCGACCGCACGGCGGATGCGCTGCTCGGGGACGCCGAAGTGCCGTGCGGCCTCGGCCACGGACACGCGCTCGTGGTCGATGAGGTACGGCACGAGGACGAGCAGGAACGCGAGCTTGTCCTGTGCCTGGAGCGGTTGCTGGTCAGGCACGGGTACCTCCGGCGTCGGCGGTCTGGTCGGCGGCGGCGGTCTGGTCTGCGTCGGCTCGGCCGGCCTCCGCGTGGTCGGCGACGAGGGCGCGCAGGCGGGCGACCACGAGCTCGCGGACCGCGGCGGGCTCGAGCACCCGGACCTCGGGACCGAAGGCCGCCAGTTCCTCGGCGAGGATCTGCGGGTCGACGTGGTGCACGACGAGCACGCCGTCGTCGTCGACCTCGGTGCCGCGTCGACGCTGGAGCCGGCGCTCGGCATCGGAACCGGGCACGACCGCGATCCGCGCCGTCCGTTCGGCCCACACCCGGTCCAGCTCGGTCAGGGCACGTTCGGCGGCGCCGGCGGGAGCGGGGTGCTGCCCGACCTGGTGCACGCTCACCGGCCCGACGATCCGCGAGAGCAGGTAGTTCTTCGTGCCGCCGGTGGAGAACTCGTGCGCTGCGAGCATCCAGCGACCGCCGTGCTGCACGAGCGCGAGCGGTGCGAGGTCACGTCGGCGGGGCGCGTGCTCGCCCGGCGTGATGTAGTCGAAGCGCACGGCGGCGCCACGGTCGAGCGCTGAACGCAGGGGTTCGAACGCGGTGTCACGGGCGCGGAGCCGGGGCGAGTAGGCGGCCATGCCGGCGACGCCCTGCGCCGTGGTCGTCCCTCCGTCGTCGGCACCGGCGGACCGGACCTTCAGCAGCGCCCGTCGTGAGTCGGTGGACAGTGCACCCTCGCGCCAGGCCATCGCCGCGAGCGACAGCAGCGCGGACTCGTCCGGGGTGAAGCGGACGTCGAGCGGCAGGTCGTACTCGCCCTTCGGGATGCGGTACCGGAGCGTCTGGTTGTTGCCGGCGGCACCGGGCGTCTCGATCGTCTCGAGCGGGATGCCGAGGTCGCGGACGTCGTCCTTGTCGCGCTCGAACTGCCGCTCGAGCGACGCGTTGTCCCCACCGGACGTGTACCGCTGCCGGTAGCCCTGCACGTTGGCCAGGATCTCCGCCTTGGTCAGCCCGGCCTCGGTCGAGAGCAGCGCGAGCACCAGGCTGAAGAGCCGCTCCTCGGCGGGGACGCGGGGGGCTCGGGTGGCTGGCACGAGCCCGATCCTACGGCAGCGCGGGTGCACCGGAGTGCACCCGCGCGCGGTCGGTGGACGGACCGTCGAGGGTCAGGCGGGCATCTTCCCGAGCACGTCGATGACGTACGCGGTGGTGCCGTCCTGCTGGTGCACGATCGCCAGGACCTGGTCGCCGACACGGTGGCCGAGGACGGCGTTCCGCACGCCGTCGATGACCTGGCCCTTCGCGAGCGGGATCGCCTGTGCGCCCGATCCGTCGGTCCAGCTCGAGCCGACGACGGACGAGTCGCCGTTGCTGCCGGCCCACGAGACGGCCGTGTACTTGATGACCGCGGTGTCCTTCGCGGTGAGCTCCGCCCCAGACCCCTTGCGGAGCAGGTGCAGCGCGTCGTCCTTCGGGGCGCTCCACGACGGGATCGTGATGCCGGGCGCACCCGACGGCGCGAGGACGACGGCGGGCATGCCGTCGCCGGCGAGCTGCGGCGTGCCGGTCGCCCGGGCGTCGAAGGCCTGCTTGACGTCCATGACCGCGATCACGGCGTCCTCGGCCTTGCGCGACGTGCCGGATCCGGCGGTCGCGCTCCCGCTCAGCTCGCTCTTCGGCAGGGCGACGGCGAGCCGGTCGCCCACGTGGGCGCACTCGAGCGCGGTGCCCAGGGGGCCGTAGTTCGCAGCGCCCGCGGTGATCGGGGCGGTCTGCCCGGAGTACCCGCTGGTCTGCGCGACCTGACCGGTGCTGCCGTCGACGAGGGTGTACTCGACGAGGACCGGCGTCCCCTCCTCGATCTGGCGGCCGTCGCCGGAGCGCAGGACCGACACCTGCGTGCCCGTCGTGGTCAGCCCGGACGGCACCGACACCTTCGGCTCCTTGCCGAACGCACCGGACGCCGTCACCGCTGCCGACGCGGCACCGGGAGCCGGGCAGGAGGACGCGGCCGTACCGGCCCCGCTGGCGGCGCACCCCGTCAGGGACGCGGCGAGGCCGATGGTGACCAGGAGTGCGGGGATGGTGCGCACGGACCCTCTTTCCGTTCGGTGCTGGACGGGCATGCGTAGCCTAGCGGTCGCCGTCGGCGGCATCGTGCGAGGCATCCGGGGTGCCTTCGGCGCCGCCGTGCGCGATCCCCTGCGCGTCCGTCCCGGCCTCGGCAGCGGCGACCCTGCGCGCCTGGGCCGCTGCCTGACGGGCGACCTTCCGGAGCTTCTTGTCGCTGGCGGACCGCTCGCCGACGGCGCCGGGGGTCCAGGCCTCGACGTCCTCGTCCGAGAACTCGGCCTTGCCTGCACGACGCTTCAGGTTCGGCAGCACGACGCCGTCGGCGAGGCGTCGGGCGGTCACGAGGAACCCGGTGTGGCCGACCATCCGGTGGTCCGGACGGACGGCGAGACCCTCCACGTGCCAGGTGCGCACGAGGGTCTCGCTCGACTGCGGGTCCGTGAAGCGCCCGGTGTCCCGCAGCGCCTCGGCCGTGCGGGACAGCTGCGTGACCGTCGCCACGTAGCAGACGACGAGCCCGCCGGGGACGAGCGCGTCCGCCGCGGCGTCGACGCACTCCCACGGCGCGAGCATGTCGAGGACCACGCGGTCGATGCTCTGCGGTCCGGTGGCGCCGGGGAGCTCCTCGACGAGGTCGCCGACGGTCACCGACCAGTTGTCCGGCACGGCGCCGAGGAACGTGCCGACGTTGCCGCGCGCGATGGCGGCGAACTCCTCGCGGCGCTCGAACGACTGCAGCCGGCCGGTCGGGCCGATCGCCCGGAGGAGGAAGAGCGAGAGTGCTCCCGAGCCGACGCCGGCCTCGACGACCCGGGCGCCCGGGAAGACGTCCGCGAAGGCGACGATCTGGGCGGCGTCCTTCGGGTAGACGATGGCCGCGCCCCGGGGCATCGACATCACGTAGTCGTTGAGGAGCGGCCGGAGCGCGAGGTACTCGTCGCCGGTGCTCGCCCGGATCACGGAGCCGTCGGGCTGCCCGATCACGTCGTCGTGCCGGAGCACGCCGCGGTGGGTGTGGTACTCGCCGGCGGTCTCGAGCGAGAGCGTCGTGAGCTTGCCCTTCGGGCCGGTGAGCTGCACGCGGTCACCGGCGCGGAACGGACCGCGCGGCGGGGTGTGCGGGGCGCCACCGGCGGTGTGCGGCAGGGCGACGACGTCGTCCTGCGAGGGCTGCTGGGTCTGCTCGGTCATCGGCTCGCCGTCTCGGTACGGGCCGCGAGGGCCGGGCTGGTCAGTTCGACGAGGCGGTCGACGTCCACGTCCGCCAGCGTCGTCAGGTGCACGTCGCCACCGGCGATCTCGGACAGCGGCACGATGTGCTCGACCGCGACGGTGACGGCGCCGGAGGCCACGGCCGAGGCGACCCCAGTGGCCGAGTCCTCGATCGCGATGCACGCGGTGGGGTCGACCCCGAGCTGCGCCGCCGCGGCCAGGTAGGCGTCCGGGTGGGGCTTCGGACGGTCGACGTCGTCGCCGGCGACGACCACGCGGAAGCCACGGGCCCCGAGGGCGTCGGCGGTGACGAGCGCCATCGTGCGGCGGGACATCGTCACCAGCGCGGTCGGGATGCCGCGGTCGTGCAGCTCCTCGACGAGTTCGCGGGCGCCGGGACGCCAGGGGAGCTCACCGCCCTGCAGGCGCTGCGTCACGTAGTCGGTCATCCACAGGACGATCTCCTCGACGTCCATGTCGACGCCCCGGTCGCGGAGGATCTCACCCGACCGCTCGAGCCCGCTCCCGACCAGGGAGAGGCCGTCCTCGTGGGTCCACTCGGCGCCGTACCGGTCGGTCAGCTCGACCTGGGACTGCTGCCAGATCGGTTCGGTGTCGATGATCGTGCCGTCCATGTCCCACAGCACGGCTGCGGGGAGGACGCGTTCGGGGTGCTGGGCGGTCACGGGCGACGAGTCTACCGGGGCACCGACCGGCGCCGCGGTTCCGCTCGGGGCGGACGGAGGGGTGCCGCGGGCGGCTCCGGCATATCCTGGGTGATCGACCGTGTCCGGCCGCGCGCGATCACCGTGCGCGCCCCGCTCCACCACCAGGAGGCCCCTCCGTGCCACAGCACTCCCCCTTCAGCGACGGCCGACTGCTCGTCGTCGCCTTCGAGGGCTGGAACGACGCCGGCGAGGCTGCGAGCGGCCTCGCCCGCCGGATCGTCGACGCGCTGGAACTCGACGAGCTGCGCGAGATCGACGGCGAGCGGTACGTCGACTACCAGTTCAACCGGCCGGAGGTCGGCACCGCGGAGGACGGTTCCCGAGTCATCCGCTGGCCCCGCATCGTCCTGCACGGGCCCGGCGCCGAGGGGCGTCCGGTCATCGGCGCGGCCGGTTCCGAGACCGAACGCGACGTGTTCGTCCTGGTCGGGCCGGAGCCGTCCCGGACCTGGCGGGGGTTCTGTGCGGAGGTCATCGACCTCGCCGACGTGTACTCGATCGACGCGGTGGTGTTCGTCGGCGCGATGCTGGCGGACGTCCCGCACACCCGACCGATCTCGGTGTTCGTGTCGAGCGAGAACGCCGGTGTCCGTGCGGCGTTCGACGTCGACCGGTCGACGTACGAGGGACCGACCGGCATCCTCGGCGTGCTCTCCGACGCGATGGACACCGCGGGGCTCACCACGCTCTCCCTGTGGGCCTCGGTCCCCCACTACGTGCACAACTCGCCGTCGCCGAAGGCCACCCTGTCCCTCCTCGACAAGATCGAGGAGCTCGCCGACGTCACGGTCCCGCGGGGCAGCCTGCTCGACGAGGCCACCGAGTGGGAGGAGGGCATCGACGCCCTCGCCGCCGACGACGAGGACATGGCGAGCTACATCGGCCAGCTCGAGCAGGCCCGCGACACGGTCGACTCCCCCGAGGCGTCGGGGGACGCGATCGCGCAGGAGTTCGAGCAGTACCTCCGCCGGCGCGAGCGCAAGGACGGCAAGGACGGCGGCACTGCCGGCGGCGAGGGTCCGTGGCGGCCCCCGCAGCCGCCGCAGCAGTAGTCGCGACCACGGGACGGACGGGAGGCGCGGTGCCGGCTGGCACCGCGCCTCCCGTCCGTCCCGTCGTCGGCACGCGCTCCGGTCGCACGACGTGCCGCTCACCTCTGGGGTGAGCGGCACGTCGTGCGACCGCGACGGCCACCGGCGGCACGTCGCGCGACCGGGAGAGCGCCTGCCCGAGCCCCCGGTCTCAGGCCAGGCGGATGCCGAGCAGGGCGTCGACGAGGTCGACGAGCTCCGGTGTCGCGCGGGTCCCCGCGGCGATCGCGGTGTCGACCGCGGCGACCGCACCCGGTGTGTCGAGGTCGTCGGCGACACGCGCGCGGATGCGGGCGATCGCGTCGGCGGCGTCGTCCTCGTGACCCGGAGCGTCACCGGACGCCCAGGCGTCCCACGTCGCGAGCCGTGTGGTCGCGCTCGTCAGTTCGCCGTCGAACCACTCCCAGTCGTCCGAGTACCGGTGCGACAGCAGCGCGAGCCGGACGGCCCTCGGGTCGGCGCCGTCGTCGAGCAGGCCGCGCACGGTGACGAGGTTGCCGAGCGACTTCGAGATCTTCGACCCCTGGTAGGCGATCATCCCGGTGTGCACGAAGGCGTTGGCGAGCGGCTGGTGCGCGAGTGCGGCGGCGTGCCCGGCGCTCATCTCGTGGTGCGGGAAGACGAGGTCGCTGCCGCCGCCCTGCACGCTGATCGGCAGGCCGAGCTTGTCGCCCGCGATCACGCTGCACTCGATGTGCCAGCCGGGTCGTCCCGGGCCCAGCTCGGTGTCCCAGCTCGGCTCCCCGGCGCGCTCGGCACGCCAGAGCAGCGGGTCGAGCGGGTCGCGCTTGCCGGCGCGGTCCGGGTCCCCGCCCCGCTCAGCCGACAGCACGAGCATCGTCTCGCGGTCCAGGCGGCTCTCGTCGCCGAGCGTCCACGCCTCGGTGGGGCGGTTCACGTCGAAGTAGACGTCGTCGCCCTCGGAGTCGTCGGTCGGCACGTCGTAGGCGTACCCGGTCTCCTGCAGGTACGCGACGGCCTCGGCGATGCGCTCGACCTCGTCGGTCACCGCGACGAAGTCGTCCGGCGGCAGGACGCGGAGTGCCTCCATGTCGCGGCGGAACAGGTCGATCTGCGAGGCGGCGAGCTCGCGCCAGTCGATGCCGTCCCGCTCGGCGCGCTCGAGCAGCGGGTCGTCGACGTCGGTGGTGTTCTGCGCGTACTCGACCTCGAGCCCCGCGTCCCGCCAGGCGCGACCGAGCGTGTCGAACGCCAGGTAGGTCGCCGCGTGGCCGAGGTGGGTGGCGTCGTACGGCGTGATGCCGCACACGTAGAGCGTCGCGCCCTCCGCGCCGTGGGTCGGGTCCACGGGCCGCCCGGCCGCGGTGTCGTGCACCACGGGTCGGGGCGCGTCACCGGGGACGGACGGGACGGACGGGACCTGCCAGGCCCTCACGGCTGGATCACTCCGAGCGACAGCAACACGATGAGCACGATACCGAGTGCGATCCGGTAGACCACGAAGGGCATGAAGCTGCGCTTCGAGATGTAGTTCATGAACGCGGCGATGACGACGAACCCGACGACGAACGCGACGACGGTCGCCACCAGCGTGTCGACGAGACCGAAGGGCGCGCCGTGGTCGCCGAGGCTCGTCGCGGCCTCGTAGAAGCCGGACAGGAAGACCGCGGGGACGGCGAGCAGGAACGCGAAGCGCGCCGCGGCCGGTCGGGTGTAGCCGAGGGCGAGTCCCATCGACACCGTGGCGCCGGAGCGCGAGACGCCCGGGACGAGCGCCAGCATCTGGGCGACGCCGATGAGCAGGCCGTTCCGGAACGTCATCTGCTCGATCGGACGGACCTTGCGCCCGACGACGTCGAGCACGCCGAGCACGACGCCGAAGACGATGAGCACGATCGCCACGATCCAGAGCGACCGGAACGTGGTCTCGATGGAGTCCTTGAGCAGGAGTCCGGCGACCCCGATCGGGATCGTGCCGAGGATGACCAGCCAGCCGAGGCGGACGTCCGGGTCGCCCTGCGGCACGTCGCGCCGGAACACCGAGCGGAACCACCGCCCGACGATCCGGGTGATGTCCTTCCAGAAGTAGATCAGTACGGCCGTCTCGGTGCCGAGCTGCGTCACCGCGGTGAACGCGGCACCCGGGTCCTTCGCATCGGGCAGGAAGAGCCCGACGATGCGCAGGTGCGCGCTGGAGGACACGGGCAGGAACTCGGTGAGTCCCTGCACGAAGCCGAGGAAGATCGCCTCGAAGATGTGCATCGAGCGGGGCCTTTCGTGCCGGTCGTCGCGGGTCGCCGCCGAGGGGCGACCCGGCAATGTATCAGTACGTGGCGAGCAGGTCGCCGAGGACGCGCCGCCCGAAGGCGAGGGCGTCGAGGGGCACGCGCTCGTCGACGCCGTGGAACATCGCCGGGAAGTCGACGTCCTCCGGCAGCTGCAGCGGGACGAACCCGTACCCGGCGATCCCGAGCCGCGACATCGCCTTGTTGTCGGTGCCGCCGGACAGCAGGTAGGGCAGCACGGGCGCCCCGGGGTCGTGGCGCTCGAGCGTCCCGCGCACGGCGTCGACGAGGGGTCCGCCGAAGTCCTGCTCGAGGCCGACGTCCCGGTGCGTCATCACGACCTCGACGTCGTCGCCCGCGAGTTCCCGGACCCGCTCGAGCACGGTCTCCTCGTCGCCCGGCAGGCAGCGGAGGTCGACGAGGGCCTCGGCAGCGTCCGGGATCACGTTGTGCTTGTACCCGGCGCGGAGGACCGTCGGGTTGGTCGTCGTGTGCAGCGCCGCGTGGATGAAGCGCGAGGCGGACCCGGTCGCGAGGGCGACCTCGTCCGGCCCGGTCGTCACGGGGTCGACGCCGAGGAGCCGCGCGATCTCGCGGACCATCGCCTCGGTGGTGCCGGAGAGCCGGACCGGCCACTCCTCCGCTCCGATGCGCGCCACCGCGGCGGCCACCTTGGTCACCGCGTTGTCCCGCATCACGTGCGAGCCGTGCGCCGCGGTGCCCCGCGCGGCGAGCTTGATCCACATCAGGGCCTTCTCGCCGGTCTGCAGCAGGTAGGCCCGCTGCCCGCCGAGGGTCACCGAGTACCCGCCGACCTCGCTGATCGCCTCGGTCGCGCCGGCGAAGACCTCCGGGTGCGTGTCGACGACGTGGTGGGCGCCGAGCACCCCGCCCGCCTCCTCGTCCGCGAAGAACCCGATGACGAGGTCACGCTCGGGTGCGCCCTGACCTTCGACCACGTCGCGCAACGCCGTCAGCATCATCGCGTCCATGTTCTTCATGTCGACCGCGCCGCGGCCCCAGAGCATGCCGTCGCGCACCTCGCCGCCGAACGGGTCCACCGTCCAGTTCGCGGGGTCGGCCGGCACCACGTCGAGGTGCCCGTGCACGACGAGACCCGGCTTGTCGGCGTTCCGCCCCGCCACACGGGCGACGACGCTCACCCGGCCCGGCTCCGACTCGAAGAGCTGCGGCGCGAAGCCCAGGTCGCGCAGCTCCGCCTCCACGTACTGCGCCGCCTCGGTCTCGCCGACCGACCTGCCCTCGCCCCAGTTCGTGGTGTCGATGCGGATGAGGTCCCGCGCGATGGCGGCGGTGGCCTCGAGGTCCGGCTCGGTCGGCTGGGCGTCGCTCATGCCACCAACGCTACCGGCAGCCCGCGACGCACCCGCGTACGCCCCCTGCTCGCCCGTCGTTCCGAAGGACTCGCCCGGGATGCGCGCCCGTGTTCATCGTGCGTTCAGAGCCGTGCTAGTGTCTTCTCTCGGCAGGAACGCCGGGAAAACAGCCCGGAACGACAGCCGAACAAGTGCAGAACACCCTGTCCGGGTGGCGGAATTGGTAGACGCGCTAGCTTGAGGTGCTAGTGCCCGTATTAGGGCGTGGGGGTTCAAGTCCCCCCTCGGACACAAGAAGAGAAGAGCCCCCTGGCCTGTCGGCCAGGGGGCTCTTCTCGTCCGTGCTCGCCCGGCGAGCATCGCGGGCCCGATGACCCGATGCACGCGCATCGTGCGACATCACCGCTGTCGAACGACGAGCGCGGTGTCGCAGGAGGCGCGCGGCGCGAGGGCCTCCGCCCCGCGTCTCAGTGACGCCGCAGGCGACGCACGACCAGCACCAGGCCGCCGAGGGCGGCGAGCCAGCCCCAGTTCGCCACGACCGGGTCGAGCAGCTGGTGGCGCCCGTCCCGTCGCGAGGAGCCCAGACGCGTCGAGACGGGCCGGTTGCCGAGCTCGGCGCGCCACCCGGTCTCGTGCACGACCCGGTCCGGTCGGCCGCGGAGCGCGTCCGTCACCCGGTGGGTGGCCACGTCGATCCGGTCGCCCAGCACGAGGAGCAGCCAGTGCGCCAGCCGGCCCTCGCTGAAGCGTCGGTAGGCGAACCGCTTCACGACCCCGGCGAGCCCGGACAGCGGTTGCGCCGTCCCGAACACGGGCGTGACGTGGGCGTGCTCGATCGACCGCTCGCGGCCCTCGCCGCCGGGCTGTGGCTCGGGGACGTCCCAGTGGGCACACGAGGCGAGTCCGACCTCGCGGGAGAGCTTCGGCACCGACGGACGGTCGGCCGGGTCGAGGTCGCTCCCCCACCCGGGGATGCGCTCACGGAGCTCCGCCGACGAGGGCACACGTCGGGGCGGGTCGGCGATGTAGGGCGTGTGGTCGGTCACGGGTGTCTCCTTCACGGCACGATCACCGTCTTGATGCAGTCGTCGAGCTTCGACGAGAACAGGTGGTAGGCCTCGTCGATGTGCTCGAGCGGGACCCGGTGCGTGATGATGTCGCTCGGACGGAAGTGTCCGGCCTGGATGTGCTCGAGCAGCCGGGGCCACTGGCGCTTGACCGGCGCCTGGTTCGTGTGGATCGTCAGGCCCTTGTTCATGGCGTCGGCGAACTTCACCGCGCTCGGGATCGGTCCGTACGCGCCGACGGCGGAGATCGTCCCGCCCTTGCGCACACCGTCGATCGCCCAGTTGAGCGCGGTCGGTGACCCGCCCTGCAGCTTGAGCTTCGACGCCGTGACCTGCTGGGTGAAGTTGCCGTCCGCCTCGGCACCGACGGCGTCGATCACGCTGTCCGCTCCGAGGAAGTCGGTCTGCTGCTTCATCTCGAGCACGACGTCGTCGACCTCGGCGAAGTTGATGGTCTCGGCGTGCGCGAAGGTGCGCGCCTTCTCGAGCCGGTACTCCAGCTGGTCGATGACGATCACGCGGCCGGCACCCATGAACCACGCCGACCGAGCAGCGAACAGCCCGACCGGGCCGGCGCCCAGCACCACCACGGTGTCGCCCTCGCGGATCGAGGCGAGCTGTGCGCCGAAGTAGCCCGTGCTCAGGGCATCGGTCATCAGGAGGGCGTCCTCGGCGTCCAGCCCCTCCGGGATGACGGACGGGCCGACGTCGGCGAACGGTACGCGGACGCGCTCCGCCTGCCCGCCGTCGTAGCCGCCCGTGGTGTGCGAGTACCCGTAGATGCCGCCGACGGCCGTCGCGTTCGGGTTCACGTTGTGGCAGTTCGAGAACAGCCCCCTCGCGCAGAACCAGCAGGAGCCGCAGTAGACGTTGAAGGGCACCATCACGCGGTCGCCGACGGCGAGTGACGCCACCGACGAACCGACCTCCTCGACCACGCCGATGAACTCGTGGCCGAAGGTGTGCCCGACGCGGGTGTCGGGCATCATGCCGTGGTACAGGTGCAGGTCGGAACCGCAGATCGCGGCCCGTTCGACCCGGACGACGGCGTCGTTCGGGTGCTCGATCCGAGGATCGGGCTTCTCCTCGACACGGACCCGGTACGGTCCGCGGTAGGTCATGGCACGCATGGGCGCTCCTCTCGTTCGTGGAGCCCACGCTCGCCTCGGTGCCGTGCGAGGCGATCCAGGACCGCGCGATCTGAGCAGAACGACCGGGACCGTCGACGACGGACCGGCGAACGGACGGAAGGCGCGGTGCCGACCGGCACCGCGCCTCCCGTCCGTCACGTGGTGACGTCGACCTGTGTCAGCTCTTCGAGGCCTCGACGAAGTTGCGTCGCGGGTCGGTCTCCTTGATGAGGCTGGTCGCGTCGCGACCGGACACCGCGCCGGTGATCCAACCGATGACGATGCGGACCTTCCGGTTCAGCGTCGGCATCGCGTACACGTGGTACGAGCGGTGCGCGAGCCAGGCGAGCAGGTTCGTCATCTTGACGCCCTTGATGTTGCCGGCGCCCTTGCCGACGCCGTACGACGCGACGGTGCCGATGGAGGGGTGGCGGTACTCCTCGAGCGGCTTGCCGGTGATCGAGGCAACCACGTTGTCCGCGGCGACGACGGCCTGACGCACGGCGTTCTGGGCGTTCGGCGGGTAGTAGGCCGGCTGCTTCTCAGCGGTCAGGTCGGGGACCTGCGCGACGTCGCCGAGACCCCAGACGCCCGGGACGACCTCGTGGGTGTCCTCGGCCTCGACCTGGAGCTTCGCGTTCGCAGCGAGGTGACCCTTCGGACCACGCGGCAGGTCCGTGGCGTCGAGGAGCGGGTTCGGCTTGACGCCGGCGGTCCAGACGAGCAGCCCGGTGGCGAACTCGTCGCCGTCGGAGAGCTTGATGACCCCGCCCTCGGCGCTCGGCATGGTGGTCTTCAGACGGACGTCGATGCCGCGGGCACGGAGCGACTCGAGGGTCCACTTCGAGAGCTCCGGGCCCACCTCGGGCGCGACGCGGTCGAGCGCGTCGATGAGCACCCAGCGCGGCTGCTCACCGGCGAGCGACGGGTAGGTCTTGATGGCGGCCTGCGAGACGTCGAAGAGCTCACCGATCGCCTCGACGCCGGTGTAGCCACCGCCGACGAAGATGCTCGTCAGCAGACGGCGACGCTCGTCCTCGTCACGGGTGGCAGCGGCCTTCGCGATGTTGTCGAGGAGCTTCGCGCGGACGTAGGCGGCCTCCTCCACGGTCTTGAAGCCGACGCCGTACTCCTCGAGCCCGGGGGTCGGGAACGTGCGGGTCACCGAGCCGAGCGCGACGACGAGCTGGTCGTAGCCGAGCGTGCGGTCGTCGCCGCCGGCCGTGGCGATGGACACGGTCTTGTCCTTCGACGAGATGCCGGTGACCTTGCCCTGGATGACGCGGGTCTTCTTCAGCGCGCGACGGAGCTCGAAGGTGACGTCCTTCGGGGCGATGTGCCCGCCCGCGACCTCCGGCAGGAACGGCAGGTACGTGTAGTACGTGTTCTGGTCCACCAGCGTGATCCGCATCGGCACGGTCGCGGCGTGCTTCTGGAGCTGCTTGACCGTGGTGTAGCCGGCGGAGCCGCCGCCGAGGACGAGGACGTGAGGGATGGAGTCTGCCATGCACCCGGTCTACCGGAAGAACCCCTGTGACGTCACCAAGCCGCGCCGCCCGGTCCGTGCACCGCAGCCGGATCGGTCGCCGGGCGATCACCGTCCGGGTGGACGGTCCTGCAGGCGCCACCAGGCGGTCTCGGCCAGCTCGGGGCCGGTGTGGACGCCGTACGGGGTGCGACGGCACTCGGTGAGCGAGAACCGGCGCAGGCGGTACCCGCCGCCGAAGCGGTCGATGATCGCCTCGGGCGAGGACTCCGGCGTGCGCTTCACCAGCCACGTGCGGTCGTCGACGGGCTCGATCACCGTCGGTTGCCGATCCGCGAGCGCAGCACGTCGATCCGCTTCTGGATCTGTTCGATGCTCGCCTGCGCCACGGCCGGCCCACCGCTGATCCGACGGAGCTCGGCGTGGATGGCCCCGTGCGGTTCGTTCGCGTGCCGGGACCAGATCGAGACGAGCCGTGCGAGCTCGGTCCGCTGCTCCTTGATGGTCTGGTACATCGGGCGCGACTCGTCGGGCTTGGGCTTGGGGAGGCCGTCCTTCGCCGCGCGGCCCTTCGACCGCTTCGCCTGGGATGCCTGACGGGCCCGCAGGAGATCGCGCACCTGGTCGGGCTCGAGGAGCCCCGGGATGCCGATGAAGTCGAGTTCCTCGAGCGAGCCGACCTCTCCCCCGGTGCCGAACTCGCCGCCGTCGTAGAGCACCCGGTCGAACGACGCCTGCGAGTCGAGCGCCTCGAACGGCTGCACCTCGAGCAGGCTCTCCGACGCCCGGTCCTCCTTGTTGGCCTCGGCGACCATGGCGTCCTCGGGGTTGTACATCCCGTCGTCGCTGTCCTTCGGCCGGTCGAGGGCGTGGTCGCGCTCGAGCTCGAGCGACGCCGCGAGGGCCATCAGCCCGGGCACGCTCGGCAGGAACACGCTCGCGGTCTCGCCGCGGCGGCGGGCCCGGACGAAGCGCCCGATCACCTGCGCGAAGAACAGCGGCGTGCTCGCGCTCGTGGCGTACACGCCGACGCAGAGCCGGGGTACGTCGACGCCCTCGGACACCATGCGGACGGCGACCATCCAGCGCGAGGTGTCCTCGGCGTACGCCTGGATCCGGCTCGATCCGGCGGCCTCGTCGGAGAGCACCACGGTCGGCCGCTCGCCGGTGATCTGCTGCAGGATGCGGGCGTAGGCGCGCGCGGTCGTGGTGTCGGTCGCGATCACCAGGCCGCCGGCGTCCGGCACGCCGCGACGGACCTCGGTCAGCCGCTTGTCGGCGGCCGACAGCACGGCGGGCATCCACTCGCCCTCCGGCGAGAGCGCGGTCCGCCACGCCTGTGCGGTGATGTCCTTCGTGACCTGCTCGCCGAGGGACGCCGACATCTCGTCGCCCATGCGCGTCTTCCAGCGCATCTGCCCGGCGTAGGCCATGAACAGCACCGGGCGGACGACGCCGTCCTTGAGCGCGCGGCCGTACCCGTAGTTGTAGTCGGAGATCGAGGTCCGGATGCCCTGCTCGTCGGGGGCGTACTGCACGAACGGGATCGGGGCCGTGTCCGACCGGAACGGGGTGCCGGAGAGGGACAGCCGACGGGTCGCCTTCGTGAAGGCCTCGCGGATGCCGTCGCCCCAGGTGAGTGCGTCGCCGCCGTGGTGGACCTCGTCGAGGATCACCAGCGTGCGACCGCCCTCGGTGATCTTCTGGTGGACCTCGGGGTTCATGCCGACCTGCGCGTAGGTGATCGCCACGCCCTGGTAGTGCCGCCCGAACATCCCGTCGCCGTTCTTGAACATCGGGTCGATCCGGATGCCCACGCGGTCGGCAGAGTCCGCCCACTGCCGCTTGAGGTGCTCCGTCGGGGCCACGACGACGATGCGGTCGACGGTGCCGCGGGCGAGGAGCTCCGTGGCGAGGCGGAGCGCGAACGTGGTCTTGCCGGCGCCGGGGGTCGCGGCGGCGAGGAAGTCGCGCGGCTCGGTCTCGAAGTACTTCGTGAGCGCCTCGACCTGCCACGCACGGAGCTTCGACGCGGTTCCCCACGCAGCCCGCTCCGGGAAGGCCGGTGACAGGTGCTCGGCGGCCGCGTTGCCGGCGTTCTCCGCCTGGACCACGGCCTCGTCGTGGGGTCGAGCAGCGCCCGGCGCGGCCGGTTCACCACCGACCGCGGACTGCTCCCGCGTCGCCCGGTCGTCGCCGTCCGGGGCGTCGCCCCACAGCGTCGCGGGCTGCTGCTGGTCGTCGTACTCCGCTGCGCTCACTTCACGCGATCCTACCGTCAGGCCGGGTCCTGCCGGGCGTGCGGCGGACGCTGCTCGGGCGTGCCGCGCACGAGCGAGGCGGGCCGGAGCACGCCGGCACCGAAGCGTGCGGCGACCGCGTCGACCGTCGTCTCGGTCTCCCGCCACGGCGCGTCGTCGTCCCACAGCGCGTTGCTCGCCGCTGCCGGGACGAGGTTCTCGCCGCGCACGCCGATCAGACGGATCCGGTTGCCGGGCCGGTGCAGGACGTCGTAGAGCTCGACCGCCTCGTGGTGGAGCCGCTTCGCCACGTCGGTCGGTTCGGCGAGCGTCCGGGACCGGGTGAGGGTGCTGAAGTCGGTGTACCGCACCTTGAGCGCGACCGTGCGGGCCTGCACGTCGGCGCGGCGCAGGCGCACGGCGACCTTGTCGGCCAGGCGCAGGAGCTCGCGGGCGACGTCGTCACGCTCGGTCAGGTCACGTCCGAAGGTGACCTCGTGCCCGATCGACTTCTCGCTGACGCCGGTGTCCACCACGCGCGGGTCGCGGCCCCAGGACAGGTCGTGCAGACGCTGTCCGCCGGCGGGTCCGAGTGCGGCGACGAGTGACGGCAGCGGCGTGTGGGCGAGGTCCCCGACCGTGCGGATGCCACGGCGCTCGAGCTTCTCCTGCGTCGTGCCGCCGACGCCCCAGAGCGCCGCGACCGGTTGGGGGTGCAGGAAGGCCACGGTGTGCGCGGCCGGCACGACGAGGAGCCCGTCCGGCTTGGACCGGCTCGACGCGAGCTTGGCGACGAACTTGGTGGAGGCCGCGCCCACCGAGCAGTGGAGACCCGTCTCGGCGAGGACCGCGGCGCGGATGGCGGTGCCGATCTGCCACGGGGTGCCGTAGAGCCGGAGCGCACCGGCGACGTCGAGGAACGCCTCGTCGATCCCGAGCTTCTCGACCTTCGGGGTGAACTGCCCGAAGACGCGCATCACCGCGGCCGACTTCGCCGCGTACTTCTCGAAGTGCGGCTCGACGATGACGGCGTTCGGGCACCGGCGCTTCGCCACGGCCATCGGCATCGCCGAGTTCACGCCGTAGCGACGGGCCTCGTACGTGGCGGCGGTGACGACGGAGCGGTCCGAGTCGTGTCCGACGATGACGGGGAGCCCGCGCAGGTCGGGACGGTCCAGCAGTTCGACGGAGGCGAAGAAGGCGTCCATGTCGACGTGCAGGACCGTCGCCGTCACGTCGTCGACCGGACGCTCGGAGACGAGCCGGTTGCGTCCGTCCTGCTTGCTCACCCGGCGATGATGCCACGCACCACCGACACCCGAGCCGGGCTCCGGCTCAGGCGAGCGGCCCGAGCTCCGCGGCGGCGATCGTCCGCGCCGCCGCGTCCCGCGTCGACGGGTGGTACTGCCCCGCACGGACGTCCCGCGCGAGCCGGGCGAGTTCCGACGACGCCCGGAACGCCGAGCCGCCGGCGAGCCGCAGCGCCTCGTCCACGACGTGCTGCGCCGCGTCCACCGTCCGCGCCTTGGTGCCGACGAGCAGCGGGAACCAGCGGGGGCCGAGGTCGTCCAGCTCGTCGACCGACCGGGCCAGGGCGGACACCTGCAGGGCGACCGCGTCGACCGCGCCGCGCAGGTCGGCGACCGCACGGCGGACGTCGGGGTCCTGCGACCGCGGGACGCCGTCGCGCCCGCGTCGACCGGACACCGCTGCGACGGCCAGTCCGAGCGCCCGTTCGGCGATCCCGACGTACACCGACGCCACGAGCAGCTCGAACGCCGCGAACACCCCGAAGACGAGCGGGTCCTGCGTCGGACCGACGGGGAGCACCCGGACGATCCGCGACGCCGGCACGTGCACGCCGTGCAGCAGCGTCGTCCGGCTCTGGGTCGCGCGCATCCCGAGCGTGTCCCAGTCGTCGAGGTGCTCGACGTCGCCGTCGGACCGCAGCACGAAGCCGTGCACGAGCCGTGGCTCCGGACCACTGGTGTCCTTGCCGAACACGCTGAGGACGTCCCACGCCGGGGCGAGCGAGGTGGACACCTTCGTGCCGGTGAAGCGGTAGCCGCCGTCGCCGTCCGGCTCCGCCGTCGTCGACGAGTCGAACAGCACGGCGTCGTTGCCCGGTTCGCTCACCCCGAAGGCGAGCAGGTGGTCGTCCGCCGCGTGGTCGGTGACGGTCTGGAGGAACGACCCGCCCCGCGCCGTGACGGCGCGCGCCGCCTGCACCCACACCTGGTGCATCCCGAGCCCGAGCGCGGTCGCCGGCGCGGCCTGCGCGAGCCGCCGCTGCAGGGTGCTCGTCGCGGCGAGGCCGAGCCCAGCGCCGCCCTGCTCGACCGGGACGCCGATGCGCAGCCAGCCGGCCGCGCGCAGCTCCTCGAGGTCCTCGGCGCAGAACGCGTTCTCGGCGTCGTACCGCGGCGCGCGGGCGGCGATCCGCTCCAGCAGGTCCTGCGACAGCGTCCACCCGGGTTCGTCGGCCAACGTCATGCCACGAGACTACGGTCGGAGGCGTGTCAGCTCGTCATGCGTGGTCCAGGTACGTCGCGATCGGTGACTCGTTCACCGAGGGGATCGGTGACCCGGACCCCACCGTCCCCGGCGGCAACCGTGGGTGGGCCGACCGCGTGGCCGAGGTCCTCGCCGGACGGGCGGACGGGTTCGCGTACGCCAACCTGGCGATCCGCGGGCGCCTGCTCGGGCAGATCGTCGACGAGCAGGTCGAGCCGGCCCTCGCGCTCCGCCCCGACCTCGTGACGGTGTCCGCGGGCGGCAACGACATCATCCGCCCCGGTTCGGACCCCGACGAGCTCGCCGAACGGTTCGACGGCATGGTCGGGCGACTGCGGAGCGACGGCGCCACCGTGGTACTCTTCACCGGCCCCGACGTCGGCATGACACCCGTGCTCGGCATGGTCCGCGGCAAGACGGCGATCTACAACGAGAACCTGCACGCGATCGCGCTCAAGCACGGTGCCCTCGTCGCCGACATGTGGGCGCTCCGGGTCCTCCGCGACCCCCGGATGTGGGCGCCGGACCGCCTGCACCACTCCCCGACCGGCCACGCGACCGTCGCCGCGGCCGTGCTCGACGCCCTCGGGGTCGAGCACGGGCTCGACCCGGTGACGCCGGAGCCGCTCGAGGCCAGACCGTGGCGCGAGGCCCGCGTCGAGGACCTCGGGTGGGCGCGCGAGTACCTCGTCCCCTGGGTCGTGCGGCGCATCCGGCACACGTCGTCCGGCGACGGCATCAGCGCGAAGCGGCCCGACCTGCAGCCCGTCGAGGTGACGTCCGACACGCCCTGACCCGGGATGCACCCTCGGTCGGAGGCCGCACCCCGGTGTGCGCAGCGCGGTGTCCGCCAGGGGGCGCGATCGGTCAGTCGACCGGGCGGCGCAGCGTGAGCGGCCCGTCGTGCAGCGGCTGCGTGGTCCACTCCCCCGTCGCCGTCCCCGCGGTCGGGTCGAGCCGGAGCCGGGCGGCGTGCGGGGTCTCGACGAAGCGGACGACGACCTCGACGGTGCCGTCGGGTCCGGTCGCACCGCTCGCGGCGAGCGGCCCCTCGACCGACCACGCGCCCTGACCGACCGGGACCGACAGCAGCCCGCCGTCGACGTCGACCGTGAGTCGCCAGCCCTCGGCGTCGGACTCCAACCGGAGCCCCTCGAGCACGCCGTCGGACTCGTAGGACCCGGCCACTGCGTCGGCCAGGCGACCGCCCTGCACCGGGGGCAGCCCGAGGGAGGCGAGCCGTGCCTCCAGACCGGGGTCCGCGTCGACACCGGCGGCCGTGCCCGCAGCGCCCCCGTCGCCGTCCTGCGGCGCGATCGCCGGCAGCAGGTGCTGCCAGGCCGCGTCGAGCACCGCCTGCATGTCGAGCGACTGCCCGGTCAGGGCGAGCACGACGTCCTGCTCCGGCAGCACGACGCAGAACTGGCCGTACGCGCCGTCGCCGCGGAAGCCGTGGCGGGCCATCCAGAACTGGAAGCCGTAGCCCTGCCGCCAGTCCGCGTTCTCCTCGTGGGGGTTGTCGACCTGCGTGCTCGTGGCGGCGTCGACCCAGTCCTCGTCGAGGATGCGCTGCCCGTCCCACACGCCCCGCTGCAGGTACAGCTGGCCGAGCGCTGCGACGGCGGCCGTCGGCGCGTACGCACCGCTGAACCCGAGCTCGGCGCCCGTGTCGTCGCGCTTCCACGCGAGGTCGTCGATGCCGAGCGGGTCGAGCAGGCGCGGGCGCAGGTAGTCGACGAGGGACTCGCCGCTCGCCCGGCGGACGATCGCGGCGAGCGTGTACGTGCACGGCTGGTTGTACGCGAAGACCGTGCCGGGTTCCTCGTCCGGCGGGGTGAGGAGGAACCCGCGGACCAGGTCCTCCGGGTCGGTGGCCTCGGCCCGCTGCAGGGTCTCCTCGCGGTGCCCGGACGCCATCGCGAGCAGGTGTCGGACCCGGATCCGGCGACTGCGCTCGTCGGTGACGTCCGCGTCGAGCTCCGGGAAGCACGACAGCACCGTGGCGTCGAGGTCGACGAGCCCCTCACGGACGGCGATGCCGACGGCAGCGGCGGTGAAGCTCTTGCTGAGCGAGTAGAGCAGGTGGACGCGGTCCGCGGCGTAGGGGGCCCACCATCCCTCGGCGGCCACCCGGCCGTGTCGCAGCAGCACGATGCTGTGCGGCTCGACGTCCGGTGTCGACTCGAGGGCGTCGAGGAACGCGGTGATCCCGCGTGCGTCGATGCCGAGGGCGGACGGGGTGCTGCGCGGGAACGTCGTCGTCACGCTCGAGAGCCTACGCGGCGAGCCCCCAGCGCTGCGGTGGCGACGCGGGGTCGAGCGACGTGGCGGCCGCGCGCGGGGCTGCGCCGGCGACGGCTGCCGACGGACTGGTCTCGACGCCGCGGAACGGGTTCGTCCAGCGCCACCAGAGCCCCGGGTCCTCGATGGAGCGCTCGAGCTCGAGCGGCACGGTCACGGGGTCGTGGTGCTCGATCGAGAACCGTACGGAGCCGACCCGCTCGCCCCGCTCGCCGAGCGTGACGCTGTCGAGCCGGGTGCGTGCGGTGACCGTCGTGTCGCCCCAGACCAGGACCTCGGCGGCATCGGCGGCCACCGCGTCGGCGTCGTCCCGCCAGGGCGTCGAGTAGGTGCCGAAGGTCTGGCCGGCGTGCGTGAGCGTGACCGTCTGGAAGTTGTCGGCCACCGAGCGGAGCAGGCGGCGGACGTCGACGTCGAGTGACGGGTGGTCCCTGCCGCCGAGCATGACACCGACGACGGTGACCTGCCGGCCCCCGCGCTGGTACGTGGCGGCGAACAGCAGGCAGGCCCCCGCCTCGTCGAGCGTGCCGGTCTTGATGCCCTCGATGCCGTCCATCCCGAGGAGCTTGTTCGAGTTCTCGATCTCGCCCGCCCCGGGCACGGTCACCTGCTCCGTCCCGACGATCTCCTTCACGACGGGGTCAGCCAGTGCGAGCTGTCCGAGCCGCACCAGGTCGGTCGCCGTCGAGCGGTTCGCGGGGTCGAGGCCGGTCGGCTCGTGGATCGTCGTGTCGTCCAACCCGTGCTCGTCCAGCCAGGCCGAGGCGGCGCGCTCGTAGCCGTCCATCGACCCGAAGGCCCAGAGCGCGAGTGCACCGGCGTAGTTGTTCGCCGACTTCATCAGCATGACCTGCATGGTCTGGTGCTCGGACAGCCGCAGGCCGTCCGGCATCGGCGCCACCTCGCCGTTCTGCGCCAGGTACTCGGCGTAGAGCGCCTGCATCTGCGCGTCGAAGCGGATCGTCGGGCCGGACTCCCCGCGGTCGAGCGGTCTCGCATCGAGCACGACCAGGGCCGTCACGACCTTGGTGATGCTCGCGATCGATCGGGCCTTGGTGTCCCCGCTGGTGCGCAGGCTCTCCGGGAACCCGGTGGCCTGGACCGCGGTCGCCCCGTAGCCCGGGAACCGCAGGTCCGGCAGGGTCGAGGTCGGGGCGGAGTACTTCGTCGTGGTGGCGCTCGCCGGCGCGAACGGCACGACGGCGACGGCCACCAGGTACCCGACGGCGAGCAGGAGCACCGCGACGACGCCGATCGTCACGGGCCTCCTGACGGCGGAGCGGGGGCTGCGGACGACACGGGGCACGGGAACCGAGGGTACCGGGCAGTCCCGGGGTGCCGGCCGACAGCGAGCCGCCGGTCGTCCCCCGACCGTCGTGTGACGAACACGTAAAACATCGCGCTCCGGGATCCGTGCGTCGCCCGGCAGCCCCTAGCGTGCTGGACATGCACCACGGAACCACCCCGGGCGCCACGCGTGGCGGCCGCACCACCGCCCCGTCCACCGGCCCGGCCACCGACCCGGCCGAGGGCAAGACGACCGCACCGGGCCCGGCTCCGGCCGCCGCTCCGGCTCCGGCTCCGGTGCTCCAGCCCGGCACCGGCCCGGTCCGGTCGTCGCGGTACCTGCCGGCCGAGGCCGACCGGGTGCTCTGGGGACGGCTCCCGAACGGCGACGACCGCCCGGTCGTGACGCTCGCTCCCGGTGACGACCTGACGATCGACACCGTGAGCCACGAGGGGCTCCTGCCGGACCAGGGCAGTGACCCCGTCGCCTTCTTCGGCCGCCACGGCGTCGCGCCGGAGCACGTGCTCGCCGACGCGGTCGCGATCGCCCGGACCGGTCGCCGCGACCCGGAGCAGGACGGCCCGCACGTGGTCACCGGACCGATCGCCGTCGACGGTGCCGAGCCGGGCGACGTCCTGACCATGACCGTGCTCGAGACGCTCCCCCGCGTGCCGTACGGCGTGGTGTCGAACCGGCACGGCCGCGGAGCCCTGCACGGCGAGTACCCGGTCGACGGGCGCACCGTCAGCGTCTTCGCCGACGTGGTGCCCGCCCACGACGCGCCCGGCGACGACGGACCCGGCGACGACCGGCTCCTCGGACGCATCCCGCTCACCGAGCGCGGCGACCGGTACGCCCGGTTCCCGCTCGCGCCCTTCCTCGGCATCATGGGCGTCGCGACCCCCGGCGAGCGGCTGCACTCGGTCCCGCCCGGACGTCACGGCGGCAACATCGACGTCAACCTGCTGCAGGCCGGTGCGCAGCTCCACCTGCCGGTCCTCGTGCCGGGTGCCCTGGCCTACGTCGGCGACCCGCACTTCGCGCAGGGGGACGGCGAGGTCGCGCTCACCGCCATGGAGGCCTCCCTCCGTGCGACGGTGCGCTTCGACGTCACGCCGGCCGCCGAGGCAGCGCAGCAGTTCGGGGAGCTCGTCTGGCCGCTCGTCGAGACGCGGGACCACCTGGTGCCGACCGGACTCGACCCCGACCTCGACGAGGCCGTCCGGGCCTGCGTCCGGCACGCGATCGCGATCCTCGGCGCGCGGTACGGCATGGAACCGCACCTGGCGTACGCCTACCTCAGTGCGGCGACGGACTTCGACGTGTCGCAGGTGGTCGACCTGGTGACCGGGGCGCACGCCCGCATCCGCAAGGCCGACTTCGCGGACGTCCGGTGACGGCCGCGGCACGGCCGACCGACGGTCCGTCGGCACCGACCGGCCTGCTCGACGCCCTCGACGCCTACGAACGGGCACTCGCCGACGACGACCTCGCGGCGCTCGACGACGCGTTCGTCCGCTCCGCCGACACCCTGCGCGGCGACGACCGCGGCCTGCTCGTCGGGCACGACGCGATCAGCACCTTCCGCGGTGCGCGGGGTGGAGTGGCACCGCGCCACCTGTCCCGCACCGAGGTCCGGCTGCTCGCCGAGGACCTCGCGCTCGTCGTCTCCGTCGCCGCGTTCCGCGACGGCGGCTCGGGTCTGCAGACCCAGCTCTGGCGCCGTCAGGCCGACAGGTGGCGCATCGAGGCGGCGCACGTCACCGGCCGATCCCGACCCCTCGACACCACCGTGTGGCGCGTCGTCGGCGACCCGCTCCTGCCGCCGACCGGCCGCGGCCGTCTCGACGGCGCCACGGTGGCGGTCAAGGACCTGTACGCCGTCGCCGGCCACCGCGTCGGGGCCGGCAACGCGACGTACCTGCAGGAGTCCGTGCCCGTCCCCGCCTCCGCAGCGGCGGTCGCCGCCCTCCTCGACGCCGGCGCGTCGGTCCGCGGCATCGCGCGGACTGACGAGTTCGCCTACGCCCTGACCGGACGCAACGAGCACCACGGCACCCCGCCGAACGGCGCCGACCCGTCGCGTGTGCCGGGAGGCTCGTCCAGCGGATCAGCGTCGGCCGTCCGTTCCGGGGTGGCGGACGTCGGACTCGGCACGGACACCGCGGGATCGCTGCGGATCCCCGCCTCGTACCAGGGGCTCTGGGGCCTGCGGACGACCCACGGCGTCGTCGACCACGCCGGACTGCTGCCGCTCGCACCGTCGTTCGACACCGTCGGGTGGCTGACCAGGGACGCCGACACCATGGTCCGTGCCCTCGACGCCTCGGTGCCGCACGGGTCGCACCCCGTGTCGGAGGCCGGGGCGCCGGTCGTGCTCGCGGAGCTCCTCGCCGCCGCGGACCCGGCGACGCAGGACGCCGTCCACGCCGTCGTCGGTGACCTGCCGGTCGTGACGCTCGACGACCTCGGGCTCCCCGCGCTCGAGGACCTCCGCGAGCTCCTGCGGCTCGTGCAGGGTGCCGAGGCGACGGCGGCGCACGGGAAGTGGATCGCGGCCCACCCCGGCGCCCTCGGGGCCGTCGTCGGGCAGCGGTTCGCCGCGGCCGCCGCGAACCCGCCGGACCTCGTCGCGGAGGCCCTCCGGCGCTTCCCCGGGGTCCGAGAAGCGATCCGAGCGGCCCTGGTCGACCGGGTGCTCGTCACGCCGACCGCTCCGGGCCCGGCCCCGTCGCTCGGCGCCGGCGCGGAGGAGCTCGAGCGCGTCCGCACCGCGACGACCACCATGACCGCGCTCGCGAGCGTGGGCGGGGTGCCCTCCCTGAGCGTGCCGGCGCTCACCGTCGACGACGCACCCGTCGGCCTGTGCCTGACCGGCGGGACCGGCACCGACCGAGCACTGGTGACCACGGCGGACCGCTGGCTGCGCGACGGGGTCGGCACGGGCCTCCCGGCCGGCGCTGCCTGAAGCGGTACGCCGGGCCGTCGACGAGCGGTCAGCTGGTCAGGTGGTCGGACGTGCAGCGCGCTGCGCGTGCGTGACCGCCCAGAGCCCCACCGCGCTCGCCGCCGCCACGTTGAGCGAGTCGACGCCGTGCGCCATCGGGATGCGGACCGTCGTGTCGGCGGAGGCGATCGCGGCGTCGGTCAGGCCCTGCCCCTCCGTGCCCATCACGAGCGCGACCCGCTCGGGGACGTCGGCGACGAACGCGTCCAGGTCGACCGAGCGGTCGGTGAGCGCCATCGCGGCGAGGTGGAAGCCCTGCGCGCGGAGTTCCTCGCCGGCGGCCGGCCACTCCCCGATGCGGGTCCACGGCACCTGGAGCACCGTGCCCATGCTCACCCGGACGCTCCGGCGGTACAGGGGGTCCGCGCAGCGCGGGCTCACCAGGACCGCGTCCGCCCCGAGGCCGGCGACGCTGCGGAACACCGCGCCGACGTTGGTGTGGTCGACGACGTCCTCGAGCACCACGACGACCTTCGCGTCCCGGACCACGTCGGCCACCGACGGCAGCTCCGGTCGGTGCATCGCGGCGAGGGCACCCCGGTGCATCCGGAAGCCGGTGAGGTCCTCGAGCAGCGCATCCGGTCCGACGAAGACCGGGCCGTCGTGGTCCGCCACCAGGGGCAGCACGCTGTCGAGCCACTTCTCCTGCACGATGACGCTTCGCGGGACGTGCCCGGCGCGGACCGCGCGCTCGATGACCGTGTTCGACTCGGCGATGTACAGCCCGCCCTCGGGCTCCGTGACCCGCCGCAGCGCCACGTCGGTGAGCCGGGCGAAGTCGTCGAGTCGGGGGTCGTCGAGGGAGTCGATGCGGACGGCGTGCACGGGGCTCGTTTCGTGGGAAGGCGGCTGGGCGTTCGGCTGTTGAGGGTACCGTGGACGACGTGCTGACCGACCCGATGACGGACGAGCTCGACCGCGTCGTGGAGCTGCTGACCGGCAAGCGCGTCGCCGTGCTCTCCGGCGCCGGGCTGAGCACCGACTCCGGCATCCCCGACTACCGCGGCGCGGGCCGGGTGGTACGGAAGCCGATGACCTTCCAGGAGTTCCGCTCCGACCCGGCGAAGCGCCAGCGCTACTGGGCCGGTTCGCACCTGGGGTGGCGCACCTTCGCCGCCGCCCGGCCGAACACCGGTCACCGCGCGCTCGCCGCCCTCGAGGACGCCGGCATCGTCACCGGGGTCGTCACGCAGAACGTCGACGGCCTGCACCTCCGCGCCGGGTCCCGGCGGGTCGTGGAGATCCACGGCTCGATGGACCGCGCGGTCTGCCTGACGTGCGGGCAGGTGTTCTCGCGCGCCGACCTCGCCGGTGTGCTCGACCGCGAGAACCCCTGGATCGACGAGCCGGGCACGGTGCAGCTGCAGCCGGACGGCGACGTCGAGATCACCGACGTGCAGCGCTTCCGGGTGCCCGACTGCTCCGTGTGCGGCGGGGTGCTGAAGCCGGACGTCGTGTTCTTCGGCGAGTTCGTGCCCGCCGAGAAGTTCCGCGAGGCCGTCTCGATCGTCGCGGACGCCGACGCGCTGCTCGTCGTGGGCTCGTCGCTCACCGTGAACTCCGGCGTCCGACTGGTCGACCACGCCACCCGGCGGAAGCTCCCGGTCGTCATCGTGAACCGGGGAGCCACCCGCAGCGACCGGCGCGCGGTGGCGAAGCTCGACGCCGGCACCACGGAGACACTCGAGGCACTGGCCGCGCGGCTCGTCCCGTCCGCCGCGGCGTCGGCTGCACCGGCGCCGCCCGCTGCGGAGTCGTCCGCTGCGGTGTCGGCTGCTGCGGAGTCGTCCGCTCCGGTGTCGGCTGCTCCGGAGCGCTCTGGCAGGATCGACGGGTGACGACGCTCCTCACCCTGGTCCGGCACGGCGAGACCGACTGGAACGCGCAGCGGCGCATCCAGGGATCGACCGACATCCCCCTCAACGACACCGGGCGTTCCCAGGCCGCGGCCACCGCGCTGCTCCTCGGTCGCCGACGGTTCGACGCGGTCGTCGCGTCACCGCTGTCACGCGCGTTCGAGACCGGCGCGATCATCGCCCGCCACCTCGGGCTGCCGGAGCCAGCCACCCACCCGGGTCTCGCGGAGCGCTCGTACGGCGAGGCCGAGGGGCTCACCGACACCGAGGTCGCCCAGCGCTACCCGCACGACGACGTCCCCGGACGGGAGTCCCGCTCCGCGCTGCTCGCACGGGCGACCGAGACGCTGGCCGAGATCGCCGTCCGCTTCGACGCGGGGTCGGTCGTGGTCGCCACGCACGGTGCCGTCATCCGGGCCGTCGTCAACGCCGCGGCTCCCGGCACGGCGGACCGGTACACGACGCCGATCCGCAACGGGTCCGTGCACTCCTTCCGCTGGGACCCCGAGCGGTTCCGTGCCGAGCTCGTCCGCTTCGACGACCCGCTCGACGAGGTCTCGGAGCAGACGGGCGACGAGTCCTTCGCCGAGCAGAACCCGCTCGAGCGCCGGTAGCGCGGGCGGCGGCCCGTCGTGCACGGTGGACCGGTACCGGACGGTGGACCGGTACCGGACCGTTACCTGCGGCTCCGCGAGCGCGGGGACCCGCTCGGACTAGGCTCCGGTCCACGGGCGGCCCGACCACCGTCCGGTGGTGCTCGCACCCGCGCGCGAGGAGGGGCCGTGACGAACCAGGGACCGGTGGACGACCGAGTCGACTCGTCCGACGACCTCGACCGGGCGTTCGGCCCCGACACGGCCTCCGTCACCCGGCCGTCCACCGGCCAACGACTCCGACGCGGCACCGTCATCACGCTGTCCTTCGTCGCGGTCGGCGTCGTCATCGCCGTCGTCCTGTCGACGATCGTCGGCAGCATCCAGACCGGGGTCGGTGGGGTGTTCCCGCGACCCCAGGCGGCGCTCGACCGGTTCCGGACCGTGGCGGCCGACGTAGCGGGCGTGCTCGCCGTCCGTGACGAGGAGACCACGCGCGACTCCCTCGCGGCCTACCGGGTGTCCGCCGTCGTCGAGGCGTCACCGGACCTGTCGCCCGGTCAGCAGGTCGACCTCGTCCGCGCCCTGAGCGCCGCGGCGGCCGACGCGGACGGCAGCGGAGTCGTCGTGTCGGCGGAGGCCCGCTTCGACACCCTGGTGGTCGGGGTCACGACGGACGCCGAGGTCACGCGACAGCGGCTCGAGGTCGCTCGCTCGGTCGCGGCGATCGGCGGGGTCGTCGCGGTGCGCAGCGACTGGGGTCCGGGGGCACCGTCGGACGAGCCGGACGCGCAGCGCGTCGAGCTCGCCACGGTCGGCACCGGTGTGGCCCTCGCCGCGATCATGGACGTCGCACAACGTGAGACGCACGGGGTCTTCCCCGGCGCCGAGGTGACCTCGCGTCAGCCGTCCTGACGACACCGCTGCTGTCGGCGCCGCCACCACTCGTGCGCCGGTCCCGGTCAGCGCTGCTCTCGGTCCTGCACCGCGCGCTCGACGGCCCGGGTCACCTGTTCCGCCGAGTCCTGCCACCGGAACCGGGCCGCCCGCTCGAGCGAGGCCCGCGATGCCTCGTCCCAGCGGTTCTCGAGTCGCCGCACCGCCGCTGCCACCGCGGACGGCGACGACGGGTCGAAGTACTCGGCGGCGTCCCCGCCGATCTCGCGGAAGATCGGGACGTCGCTGACGACCACCGGGGTCCCCACACCCATCGCCTCGACGAGGGGGATGCCGAAGCCCTCGTCGAACGAGGCCGTCGCCAGCGCCGTCGCCCCGCGCAGGGTCGCCAGGTACTCGTCGTCGGAGGCACCGTCGTGGAAGACGATCGCCCCGGTCGGCGCCAGGGCCTCGAGCCGTCGTCGGTCCGCGTCGGACACCCGCGACATGCAGTGCAGCGTCCAGTCGGCTCCGAGCAGGGGCAGTGCGGCCGCGAGCGTCTCGACGTTCTTGTACGGCATGAACGACCCCATGTAGACGAGCGTCCGGGCACGGCTCCCGTCGGGGTCGCGGGGCACGGCCGGGTCGGCCGCGTTGTACGCCACCGTGACGGGGCGCTTCGTCAGACGGTGTCGCTCGATCAGCCCCGCGGTGGTCTCGGAGACCGTCACGACGCCGTCCGCACCGTTCAGCAGCAGGCGTTGCGGCGCCCAGCTCAGGTGGAAGAGCCGCCAACCGAGCCGGATCGGCCACGAGAACTCCCGCGGAGGCGTGCGGTTCCGGTAGTAGATGAGGTCGTGCAGCGTGAGCACGAGGGCGTAGCGGCGACCGCGGGACCCCATGGTCTGCATCGGTGAGAAGACCGCGTCGAGACCGAGCCGGTTCACCGTCCGGGCCACGAGCGGCTCCCCCGCGTCCGTCGGGGCCGGGATGCGTTCCCACGGGACGCCGTCGGGCAGCGACTCGAGTTGCCGTTCGTCGTGCACGAGCAGGACGTGGTCGTGCCGGTCGGGCAGGTGCGCGACGATGCCGGCGGTGAAGCGGCTGATGCCGTCGTGCC
The DNA here is from genome assembly GCF_045370965.1 of Curtobacterium sp. 179-B 9B NHS. Classification (NCBI taxonomy): domain Bacteria; kingdom Bacillati; phylum Actinomycetota; class Actinomycetes; order Micrococcales; family Microbacteriaceae; genus Curtobacterium; species Curtobacterium sp. 179-B 9B NHS. The sequence continues at coordinate 139,620 of NZ_JBIQDQ010000004.1, read as the reverse complement.
GACCGATCCGGACGTACCGGCAGTCGATGCCGATCTGCAGGCGCCTCACGACGCGGACTCCCCCGGGGTGCCGTCGGCCGACGGTGACGCCGCCGACGTGTCGGGAGCCTGCTGCGGTGCGGTGGACCTCGTCCTGCGCGGGTTCCCACGTCCGGCACGACGGCGGGCCGTCGGCTCGGCCATGCGACGGAGCACCGCGTCGGCGGCGGCTCCGGGCGTCTCGTAGTGCACGAGGTGTCCCACGTCGGGCACCACGACGAGCTCGGCGTCGCGGAGTCGGGAAGCGAGTGCACGCTGCTCGGGCAAGGCCGTGATGTCGTCGTGCTCCGCGGCGACCAGCAGCACGGGGACGTCGATGCGGTCGGCGTACTCGGACACGTCGTGCGTGACCGAGGTGCGGAACGCCTCGAGCACGCTCGTGCGGTCCGCGAACGCCGAGAAGTACCGGTCGTGCTGGTCGTGCACCCATCGCCGCAGGTCGCGGTCGCGTGACTTCAGCATGGCGAGGCTCATCGCCCGCACGATCGCGCGGTTCCGGAGCAGCCCGAGTCCGAGCGGCCTGGGGAGCACCGCGCCGGCCCGGTAGTAGCCGATCGCGATGCCGGTGCCGACGGCCCGGGGCCCCTGCAGCGCGGGTGCCGCGATCGGGTTCACCAGCACGAGCAGCCGGGTGTCGAGGCCGGCCGCGACGGTGGCCGCCGTGACGATCGACCCGAAGGAGTGTCCGAGCACCACGGTCTCGGGACCCAGGGCGAGCGCGCGGTGGAACCCGGTGAGCCACCCGACGTAGGCGTCGACGTCGGAGACCGGCAGCGGGTCGGAGATCCCGAAGCCGGGCAGGTCGGGGACGACCACGCGGACGCCCCGGAGGTGGGCGGCGATCGTCTCGAGTCCGTGGTGGTCGCCGCGGAACCCGTGTACGGCGAGGACCGTCTCGGTGGCGTCGGCCGGCCCGTACTCCCAGTAGTGCGTGGTGCGGCCGTCGAGGGTCACGGCCCGGTGCACGACCGGCGTCGCGGCGACGAGCGACTGGTACGGGGAGATCACGGGTGGTTGCATCGCGGCCAGTCTACGAAGCGGCGACCGGGCGGGGTGCGCCCCGCGCCCCGCTGTGGAGGACGACTGCCGGGAGGGACGCTGTGGAGGGGTGTCGCGCCTCCCGTCCGGCCACGTGACGCGGTCGTCACGGCGACCCGCGGACAGCAGCAGGAGCACGCGCCTACTGTGGCCGTGGTCGGGCCACGCCGCCGGCCCGCCGACGACGAGGAGCACGCTTGACCTTCACGGCCCCGATCCAGCTGCCCGGCCTGACCCTGGACCCGCAGTGGTACAAGCGCTCGGTCTTCTACGAGTGCATGATCCGCTCGTTCGTCGACTCGAACGGCGACGGCATCGGGGACATCCAGGGCGTCATCGGCAAGCTCGACTACCTGCAGTGGCTCGGCGTCGACGCCATCTGGCTGCCGCCGTTCTTCCAGTCGCCGATGCGCGACGGCGGGTACGACATCTCCGACTACCGGGCGATCCTGCCCGAGTTCGGCACGCTCGACGACTTCCGCGAGCTCGTCACGAAGTCGCACGAGCGGAACATGCGCATCGTCATCGACATGGTGATCAACCACACCTCCGACCAGCACGAGTGGTTCCAGCAGTCCCGCGAGGACCCGGACGGCCCCTACGGCGACTTCTACGTGTGGCGTGACACCGACGAGCACTACGAGAACATCCGCATCATCTTCGTGGACACCGAGGAGTCGAACTGGACCTTCGACCCGGTCCGCCGGCAGTTCTTCTTCCACCGGTTCTTCTCGCACCAGCCCGACCTCAACTTCGAGAACCCGGCCGTGGTCGAGGCCGTCTACGACGTCGTGCGGCACTGGCTCGACCTCGGTGTGGACGGGCTGCGGCTCGACGCCATCCCCTACCTCTTCGAGTCCGAGGAGGGCAACGGCGAGGGCGAGCCGGAGACCCACGAGTTCATCAAGAAGCTCCGGGCCATGGTCGACGACGAGTACCCCGGGCGTGTCCTGCTCGCCGAGGCGAACCAGTGGCCGCGTGAGACCGCCGCGTTCTTCGGCACCGACGAGGAGCCGGAGTGCCACATGGCGTTCGACTTCCCGGTGATGCCGCGCATCTTCTACTCGCTCCGCGCGCAGCACGCCGCCGAGCTCAAGGCGATCCTGTCCGAGACCCTCGACGTCCCCGAGAAGGCCGCCTGGGGGGTGTTCCTCCGCAACCACGACGAGCTCACGCTCGAGATGGTCAGCGAGGAGTACCGCCAGGCGATGTACGGCTGGTACGGCTACGACCCGCGCATGCGGTCGAACATCGGCATCCGTCGTCGTCTCGCTCCCCTGCTCGACAACTCACGGGCCGAGCTCGAGCTCATCCACGCCCTGCTGTTCTCGCTGCCCGGGTCGCCGTTCCTGTACTACGGGGACGAGATCGGCATGGGCGACAACATCTGGCTGTCGGACCGCGACTCCTCGCGCACGCCGATGCAGTGGACCCCGGACCGCAACGCGGGCTTCTCGACCGCCGACCCGGGCAAGCTGTACCTGCCGGTCGTGCAGTCGCTCGTCTACAACTACGCGCAGGTCAACGTCGAGGCGCAGCTCGCCCAGTCCCGCTCCCTGCTGCACTGGGTCCGCAACGTCATCCACGTCCGCAAGGCGCACCCGGTCTTCGGCCTGGGCTCGCTGCACGTGCAGGACACCACCAACGACTCGGTGCTCGCGTTCGTCCGGTCGTGGGAGGGGTCCGGGCAGCAGTTCGGCCCGTCCGCCGAGGACGTCCTCTGCGTGTTCTCCTTCGCCACCAACCCGACGTCGGTGACGATCTCGGCGCCGGAGTTCGCCGGACGGCCGCTGTACGACCTGTTCGGCGGCGGGTCGTTCCCCGCGTTCGACGAGGACGGCAACGTCACCCTCACCATGGGGACGCAGTCGTTCTACTGGCTGCACGTGGGCGCGCCGGTCGGCGTGTAGCGAGCGTCGGCGGGCGGCCGCCGGTCGGGGGCGACCGTCCGTCGGAGGGCGACCGTCCGTCGGAGGGCGGCCGTCCGTCGGAGAGCGACCGTCCGTCGGAGGGCAACCGTCCGTCGGAGGGCGACCGTCCGTCGGGGAGGCGCTGCCGGCCTGGAGGCTCGACTCGCCCCCGCCGGGTGGCTCACCACCCGCTCGTCGCCGCGTCCGGCGCATCGACCGGGGCGCACCGGCCGCGCTCGTCGACCAGGACGCGGGCGGGTCGCGGCGTGCCCGCCAGGCGGGTCGCGTGGAGCGTGTCGGACCGTCCCGTTAGCCTCGTGCCGTGACGTACTCCCCAGCAGCGCTCGACACGCCCGCACCCGCCGCCCCGGCCGTGCAGGACCTGAGCGGTCGTCCCTGGTGGCACGCGCTCGGCGTGTTCGACCTCGAGACCACCGGCGTCGACGTCGAGACCGCCCGCATCGTCACGGCGCACGTCGGCCTGATCGACATGACCGGACGCTCCATCGCGGAGGGTGCCTGGATCGCCGATCCCGGGATCGCGATCCCCGAGGGCGCTGCCGCCGTGCACGGCTACACGACCGAGCGCGCCCAGGCCGAGGGGCGCCCGGCCGGCGAGGTCGTCGCCGAGATCGTGGCAGCGGTCGAGGCCGTGTTCGCGCGCGGCATCCCGCTCGTGATCTACAACGCTCCGTACGACCTGACGGTGCTCGACCGCGAGGCCCGACGGCACGGCATCGCCTCCCCCGTCATCGGCAACGTCGTCGACCCGCTCGTGATGGACAAGGCGCTCGACACCTACCGCAAGGGCAAGCGCACGCTCGAGGCAGCGTCCGAGCTCTACGGCGTGACGTTGTCCGACGCCCACGACGCCGCCGCGGACGCGATCGCTGCCGGGCGTGTCGCGCAGGCCATCGCGGCGAAGTACCCGGAGGAGCTCGGTGTCTCCGCCGAGGAGCTGCACCGCAAGCAGGTCGGCTGGTGTGCCGAGCAGGCCACCTCGTTCCAGGACTACATGCGGAAGAAGCGCGACCCCTCGTTCACCGCCGACGGTCGCTGGCCGCACCGCAACGGCTCGTAGCGCGGCGGGCGCAGCGGCGCCGTCTCCGCGCCGCCAATGAGCCGCTGTCGCCGCGCCGCCACTGAGCCGGTGTTGCCGCGCCGGCGCTGAGCCGCTGTCGCCGCGCGCCGCAGCTGGGCCGCCCAGCGAGCGGTGCCGCACATCGGCGCTCCCTGCCAGCGCCGGGCGCCGGCGTCCGGCACCCGCCTGCTGTCCCGCAGAACCGGAAGCACGTCGCGCCGTGGAATCACGTGGTGCGACGTGCTCTACGTGGTGCGCGAGCATCGCGCACCGCGCACCGCGCACCGCGCACCGAGGCTGCGTCGCACGGTGCGCTGCCGGCCGTCGGGCGGCGCGACGCTGCCACCTCGACCGGCGAGCGTTCCCGGCGGTCCCACACCGAGCCTCCCGGCCGTGACCGCGGTTCGCGCCCGCAGTACGCGCACAGCCAGACGCACCTCGAACCACGTGAACGCCTGGCGCGACGTGCTTCGTGTTGCGCGCGAGCACCACGCGCCACGGCGCGACAGCACGACGACGCCGTGCGCGCATGCTGGACGCCGCGCCCGCGCCCGCGCCGCGCCCGCGCCGCCCGTGCGCTGTCGTGCCCCGTTCCGGACCCTGCGCCCCGGTGCACCGGGGCGCAGCATCCGCAGCAGGGCGCGTCTCGCGTTCTCACCGACCACAGCGCGCCGTACCCGGACCCGGCGCCACACCCCGACACCACCGTCCGGGCAACGCAGAACGGGCGGCCCTCCCGAAGGAGGGCCGCCCGTCCGAGCGCGAACGCAGACTTACTTGCTGAAGCCCTTGAAGCGCTGGTTGAACTTCTCGACGCGACCGGCCGAGTCGAGGATGCGCTGCTTGCCCGTGTAGAACGGGTGCGACGCCGACGAGATCTCGACGTCGATGACCGGGTAGGTCGCACCGTCGAGCTCGATGGTCTTGTCGCTGGTCGCGGTCGAACGCGTCAGGAACGTCTCACCGGAGGCCAGGTCGCGGAAGACGATGGCGTTGTACTCGGGGTGGGTGTCGGTCTTCATGGAGATTCCTCGGTTGGAGATGGTGGGAGGTACGCGGACGGCCGGTTCGAGCGGACTCGATCGGGACCCCCGCGCGGGAAGTCTGCGGCGTGCGCCAGCCGTCCACGTTACCAGACGACGGGCAGGATCGGGAGCGTCAGGCCGCGCGCGCCGTGTACCGACCGGCGTCCTTCGACACGGTCAGCTCCACGCCGAAGGCCTGGGACAGCGTGGGAGCCGTCAGGACCTCGTCGATGGGGCCGGCGGCCTGGATCCCACCGTCGGCGAGCACGAGGGCGTGCGTGAAGCCCTCGGGGATCTCCTCCACGTGGTGGGTGACGATGACGATCGCCGGCGAGTCGCTGCTCTGCGCGTAGCCGCCGAGCGTGCGCACCAGGCTCTCGCGCGCACCGAGGTCGAGCGACGCAGCCGGCTCGTCGAGGAACAGCACCTCGGGATCGGTCATCACGGCGCGCGCGATCTGCACGCGCTTCTGCTCGCCGTCGCTCATCTCACCGAACGTGCGGTCGGTGAAGTCACCGAGGCCCCACTCGTCGAGCACCCGCTGGGCGCGGCGGACGTCGAGCTCCTCGTACTCCTCGTTCCAGCGACCGGTGACCGAGTACGCGGCGGTGAGCACGACGTCGACGACCTTCTCGGTCACCGGGATCCGGCGGGCGAGGGCGGTCGACGCGAAGCCGATGCGCGGACGCAGCTCGAACAGGTCCGCGCCGCCGAGCTCGGTGCCGAGCACCTCGACACTGCCCGACGTCGGGAACGTCTGGGCACCGGCCACCTGCAGCAGCGTGGTCTTGCCGGCGCCGTTGGCACCGAGCACCACCCAGCGTTCGTCGTCCTGCACCTCCCACGAGATCCCGTCGAGGATGGTGGCCCCGTTGCGGACCACGGAGACGTCTGACAAGCGCACGACCGAGGGCATGGCTCCAGCCTACGGCTTCCGGGCGAGCACCTCGTCGTAGACCTGCCGCGTGCGGTGCGCGATCGCGTCCCACGTGAACTCGCTCTCGACGCGGAGGCGTCCTGCGCGTCCCATGAGCTTGGCGAGCCCCCCGTCGGCCAGGACCTCGTCCAGCGTCCGGGCGAGGTCAGCCACGAAGCGGTCCGGGTCGTTCGGCGTGCCGGTGCCGTCCTGCGCCTGGTCGATCGGGACGATGCGCCCGGTCAGCCCGTCGGCGACGACCTCGGGGATGCCGCCCGTGCGCGTGCCGACCACGGGGATGCCACAGGCCATGGCCTCGAGGTTGACGATGCCGAGCGGCTCGTAGATCGACGGGCAGACGAACACGGTCCCCGACGACAGGACGTTCACGACCTCCTGGTGGGAGAGCATCCGGTCGATCCAGACCACACCGTCGCGCTCCGCGCGCAGGGACTCGACGAGTCCGGTCACCTCGGCCATGATCTCCGGCGTGTCCGGAGCGCCCGCGCACAGCACGATCTGCACGTCCGACGGCAGCGACGCCACCGCGCGGAGCAGGTACGGCAGGCCCTTCTGCCGGGTGATCCGGCCGACGAACACGACCGAGCGGCGCGACGGGTCGATGCCGAGCGCGCGCACGGCGTCCTCGTCGACGGTCGGCTTCCACTCGTCGATGTCGATGCCGTTGTAGACGACGTGGACCTTCGCCGGGTCGATGGACGGGTAGGAGCGCAGGATGTCCGCCCGCATGGCCTTCGAGACCGCGATCACGCCGTCGGCCTGCTCGAACGCCTCACGTTCCATCCAGCTCGACAGGCGGTAGCCGCCCCCGAGCTGCTCGGCCTTCCACGGGCGCAGCGGCTCGAGGCTGTGGGCCGTGACCACGTGCGGGATGCCGTGGGTGAGCTGCGCGATGCGCCCCGCGGCGTTGGCGTACCAGGTGTGGGAGTGCACCAGGTCGGCGCCCGCGACGTCGGCGGCGATGCGGACGTCGGTACCGAGCGCCTGGAGCGCGCCGTTCGCGTCCTCGAGGCCCTCGGGCGTGCGGTACGCCCACACGCCCTCCTCGTCGCGGAACGCCCCGAAGGCGCGCACCCGGACGTCCGTGTCCGTCCCCGACCGCAGCGCAGCCGTGAGCTCGGCCACGTGGACACCCGCTCCGCCGTAGACCTCCGGCGGATACTCCCTGGTCAGTAGATCGACTCGCACGCACTCAACGTAACGGGTTCGCCGTCCGGACGCCTACTGTGAACCACATGGCACCAAAGAAGGTATTCGGCATCGTCCTCGCCGGCGGCGAGGGCAAGCGGCTCATGCCGCTCACGGCCGATCGCGCGAAGCCCGCCGTCCCGTTCGGCGGCAACTTCCGTCTCATCGACTTCGCGCTCTCCAACCTCGTGAACTCCGGGTTGCAGAAGATCGTCGTCCTGACCCAGTACAAGTCGCACAGCCTCGACCGTCACGTGGCCGAGACCTGGCGCATGGAGGGGCTCCTCGGGTCCTACGTCGCGTCGGTGCCGGCGCAGCAGCGACTCGGCAAGCGGTGGTTCGCCGGTTCGGCGGACGCGATCCTGCAGTCCCTCAACCTGCTCCGCGACGAGCGCCCGGACATCGTGGTCGTGGTCGGTGCGGACCACGTCTACCGCATGGACTTCCACCAGATGATCGAGGCGCACATCGCCTCCGGCCGCAGTGCCACGGTCGCGGCGATCCGGCAGCCGATCGGCCTCGCGGACCAGTTCGGCGTCATCCAGGTGGACCAGGACGACCCGACCAAGATCGACGCGTTCCTCGAGAAGCCGAAGGACGCCGTCGGCCTGGCCGACTCGCCGGACGAGATCCTCGCGTCGATGGGCAACTACGTGTTCAACGCCGACGCCCTCGTCGACGCGGTGCTCCGCGATGGCCAGATCGAGTCGAGCAAGCACGACATGGGCGGCGACATCGTCCCCGACTTCGTGGCCCGCGGCGACGCCGGCGTCTACGACCTGCAGCGCAACGACGTGCCCGGCTCGAACGACCGCGACCGGTACTACTGGCGCGACGTGGGGACGATCGACTCGTTCTTCGACGCCCACATGGACCTCATCGCGCCGGTCCCGGTCTTCAACCTGTACAACCAGGACTGGCCGATCTTCAACCAGCAGACGAACCTGCCGCCGGCGAAGTTCGTCCGCGACGCGAACGGCAACACCGGCTCGACGGTCGACTCGATCGTGGCGCTCGGGTGCCTGCTCTCCGGCGCCCAGGTGGAGCGCAGCGTCATCGGTCCGTGGTGCGGGATCGACTCGGGCGCGAAGGTCCTCGACTCCATCGTGTTCGAACGGGCGTCCATCGGCGCCGGGTCGGTCGTGAACCGCGCGATCCTCGACAAGGACGTGGTCATCGCGCCCGGTGCGCAGGTCGGCGTCGACCGCGAGACCGACGAGGCCCGCGGCTTCACCGTCACGGAGTCCGGCATCACGGTCGTCGGCAAGGGCGTCCGCGTCGAGGCCTAGTCCGGGACGGTCGCCGAGTCCGGGCTGCACCTACCGACGTCGGCAAGGGCGTCCGCGTCGAGGCCTAGTCCGGGACGGTCGCCGAGTCCGGGCTGCACCTACCGACGTCGGCAA